>DAIOEG010000223.1:0-4936 GCA_036746415.1 Phycisphaera sp.
CGCCGACGCTGAGTCCGCGAAGCGTCTGGTCCACCCACTCCAAACGCCACGCTCCACCCCCGCGCCTACCATACCACATGAGTGGTGACACACTCCAAGTCGATTTCTCCAAGCCCATCCCGCTCTTCCCGCTCGCGGGTGTTGTGCTGTTGCCCCACGCCACCGTCCCGCTCCACATCTTCGAGCCCCGCTACCGGGCCATGACCGCCGAGGCCCTCGACACCACCGGCCTGATCGCGATGGCCTGTGTCGACCACGACACCACGCTGCCCATGACCGAGCCACTCCCGCTCCGATCCGCCGTCTGCGTCGGCTACATCGTCCGCCACGAACGCCTGCCCGACGGGCGGTACAACCTCCTGCTCCACGGCCTCACACGCGCCCGCATCGTCCACGAGGAACGCCCCGACCCCGCTGGCTTCCGACTCGCCACCCTCTTGCCACTCGAACACGATCAACCACTCGAGATCGACCTGGGCGACATGCGTCAACGTCTCGACGCATTGCTGCAAGACGATGCGATGCGCGAGCTGGCCACGATCCACCGCGTGCACCGCTGGCTGAGCGACGAGCTGCCCACGTTGGCCGTCATTGACCTGGTTGCCATGACCGTGATGGGAGACGAAAGCGAGCGCTACGCGATGCTGGCCGAGCCCGATGCGCTCGATCGGGCTGAGCTGCTCGAACGCCACCTCCGCCACCTCCGCGACATCGTCCACGCCGCCAAGCAACAAGGCCCCGCCCTCGACGACGCCGGCTATCCCGTCAACTGAAAACCACCCCAGAAGCCCACGCTGCAAAGCTGCGTGGGGTCTTACGCAAGCTGCGTGGGGTCCGTGCCTGTATAACGCCCGACATGACCCACCCCCGATCCCTCACCGCCCCCAAGGGCTTCCGCGCCGCCGGCGGCACCGCGGGCATCAAGGCCTCCGGCAAGCCCGACCTCATGCTCCTCGTCGCCGACCACACCTGCTCCGCCGCCGGCGTGTTCACGACCAACCAGATCAAAGGCGCACCCGTTCTCATCGGCGAACGCCACGTCAAGCAAGGCAAGGCCCGCGCCATCGTCTGCAACTCGGGCAACAGCAACGTCGCCACCGGCAAGCAAGGCCTCGAAGACGCCGTCGCGATGTGCAAGGCCGTCGCGCAGGCCGTCGGCTGCGAGGCCGGCCACGTGCTGCCCGCGTCCACCGGGATCATCGGCAGGGCCATGCCCATCGACAAGATCACCCGGGCCATCCACCACCTCGCCCCAACACTCGCAACCGGTGAAGCCGCCGACACCGACGCCGCCCGCGCCATCCTCACCACCGATCTTGTCGCCAAGCCCGCGCTGCGCACCCTCACGATCGCCCGCCAGCGCATCACCCTCGGCGGGATCGCCAAGGGCAGCGGCATGATCGCGCCGTCGCTGGCCACCATGCTCGGCTTCATCACCACCGATGCCGACATCACGTCCGCCGCCCTCCGCTCCCTGCTCAAGCAAGCCGCCAAGGCCAGCTTCAACCGCGTCAGCGTCGACACCGACACCAGCACCAGCGACACCGTCTACATGCTCGCCAGCGGCGACGCGTCAAACCCGACGATCAAGTCCGCCACCGCCCCCGATGCCATCAAGCTGCTTGCTGCGCTCACCGACCTATGCAGCGAGCTCGCCTATGCCATCGTCAAAGACGGCGAGGGCGCGACCCGCGTGTTCCGTGTCACCGTCAAGAACGCCAAGAGCGAACGCGATGCCGACAGGGTCGGAAGGGCCATCACCGACAGCCCGCTGGTGAAGTGTGCCGTCCACGGCAGCGACCCCAACTGGGGCCGACTCGCCATGGCCGTAGGCAAAAGCGGCGCTTCCCTCGACCCGCTCAAGCTGCGCATGTTCATCGGCAAGACCGCCGTCTACAAAAACGCCATGCCCATCGCGTTCACCAGCGAGGTCGAGAAGACCCTGCAACATGAGATGAGCAAGCCCGAAGTCGCCTTCACCATCGACTTGGGGGTCGGCACCGCCGGCTGCGAATGGCTCGGATGCGACCTCTCCCGCGCCTACGTGGGCATCAACGCCGACTACTCGACCTAAACACAAAGTCCGACCGAATCACCCCATGTCCCCGCGTACCCGTCGAGTTGACACGCCAGCCCATCAAATAACCGCCCATTGTTGCAGGGCTGACCGCCGAGACGACCCCGCGCGGCTGCATGGCAATACCCGGCCCGCTAACCAGCGACACGCTGCATCGCCCGGACCTGCTTGCTCCTTGGATTGCTGAGGGCACGACACCAACGGTCGATTAAGAGGTCTTTTTCGCGGATAAGAGCCCGGGCTTGATTGATTGACAGGGTGTGACATGCACATAGCATTGCCAGTGCAGCTTGACGATTCGGTTGAATGCTGAAATGGGACCATTTCACTTTTGTCGTGACCGTATCACGAGTAAGCACCTCGCGTTGTACACCGAGCTGGAAGAGTTGCGGCGTCTCACGCCCTGAACGATTGGATCGTGGGGCAAGTCTGGCTGTTTCCTCAACGCCGGGCGGGGGGTGCTACGGCGGTGGAGTCACTTGCAGCCCGGCTTGTGACAACGGACTTTATTATTGGGGTGACCACCGATTCATGTCACGCATGACTGGCGCGTCTTGTCGATGGACCGCACGTGGCGTCGCAGCGTGGGTTTGGGGTGACTCATGTCTGCAGGGCGTCATCGAGCCAGTCGTCGGTGGTCATTTTGTGGGTGGCGGCGTCACGTTGTTCGGGGTGTTTGGCGAGTTGCTTGGCGAGCTTGTCGAGCACGCCGTTGATGAACGGGGGGGCGTGTTCGTTGCTGAAACGCTTGGCGAGTTCGACGGCCTCGTTGATCACGATGCGGGGGTTGTTCCGGCCGGTGGCGAGTTCGTGGTACGCCAGCCGGAGGATCGCGCGGTCTACCGGCGGTTGGCGGTGCGTTGGCCAGTCGGGAGCAAGTTGCGCGATGCGTTGGTCGGCGGTTGTGTGCTGCGACCACGCGGCGAGGGCGAGCTCGATGGCGGGGGCGCGGGACTCGATCGGCGGGGCCTCCTCGTTCTCATCAACGGGCTCATCGAGGGCCTCGAACAGCAGCTCGGCATCGGTGTTGTTGGTGACATCGATGAGGTAGAGCGTCTGCATCGCGAGTTTGCGGAGCTCACGGAGAGAGTGTGCTTGTGCGGGAGTCATGCGGGCAGCTTACGCGTTCGAAGTGTTGTGAGCCGGGACGTGTCTGCCCGGTGCGGGTGCGGGTGCGTGTGTGGTGCGTGAGGTGTGTGTGACATGAGCAGGGGGCGTGAAGGCCCCCGAGCCGGGCTTAGGGGGTGTGGTGGTTGGTGTCTTGGATGAGGTTTGCCATTTCGAGGGCGGCGAGCATGGCGGATCGGCCGGCGTTGCCGGCTTTTGCGCCGGCTCGGTGGATGGCTTGTTCGAGGTTGTCGCAGGTGAGGATGCCGAAGATGCAGGGCACGCCGGTGAGCACACCGACGTCTTTGATGCCTTGCGCGGTCTGCGCGACGACGGCGTCGTAGTGATCTGTCTCGCCGCGGATGACGCAGCCCAGACAGATGATGGCGGAGTAATGGCCGGTATCGGCGAGCTTGCGTGCGATGGTGGCCAGCTCGAACGAGCCGGGGACACGGCAGAGCTGGAGGCGGTCGTCGTGCCCGCCGAGTTGTCGCCAGGAGTCGACGGCCGCGTCAAGCAGGTGATTGACGATGAACTCGTTGAAACGAGCGGCGACGATGGCGACGCGGTGGTGGCCTGGGACGAGCGAGCCGGTGAGGACATGCGGGGCGGGTGGGAGGGGTTCGAAGATCGGGTCGGTCATGGCGTGAGTTTAGGGCAAGAGAAAGCCCACGTTCGTTGAACGTGGGCTTTGTGGGGTGTGGTGGTTGTGGTGTGTGGTTATTGCAGGGGCTTGCCGTGTTTATCGGTGCCGCAGAGGTGGACGGTGATGCCCAGGGCGTGTGCCATTGCGGCTTTGGCGGCGAGCGCGCGGTCGGCTGCGTTGGCATCGTCGGCGTAGACGAGTTGGATGTGGTTGCTTTGGTGCTGGGCCATCATCTGATCGCGTGAGGTGCCGTAGGTGACGGCGTGCATGATGGGCCATTGCGAGGTGGTGGCGTCCCATCGGCGCTGCGTCTCGCTGAGCGGGAGGGTGATGGCTTTGGACCGGCCGATGTCCATGTGCAGTGCGTCTTGCATGATGTAGATGCGTGACCAGACGCACTCGCCGGGCTTGCTGATGCCTTTGAGCGTTCCCCCGCCGAGGCGAAAATACATGGCGGGTTGCCGTTCGCTGGATGCGCCTTTCCAGCCGTTGTCGAAGTGTGTGGGTGGCGCGCTGCCTGAGATCTCAAAGACCCAGACGTATTCGTCGGTCGTGCCGGAGCGGTCGGGGTCGCCCCAGCGCAGGTCGTGGAGGGTGTTGTCGGGGTTCATGCCCATGGCGGCCCAGACGCGTTGGGTGATGAGGCCGTCGAGGCCTGCGCACTCGTCGACTTCGTTGAAGTGTGTGAGGGGTTGGCCGTCTTTGATGATGCTGCCGTCGGCTCGTTTGACGGGCGGTCGGATGGAGCAGTTGAGGGTGCCTTCGACGAGGTCGCTGGCGGGCGTGAGGTCTTTGAGGCCTTGCTGGTATTGGATGCCGATGGCGTCGCAGCCGAACTCGTCGGCGAGGCGCAATGCAGCGATGTACATCTTGCATTGCTGGAGGACCTGCGTATCGGTGAGGTGTTCGGCTTCGCTTGGGCCGGTGTGGAAGGTGACGCCGGCGTCGTCGTACCACTTGCGGACGGCCTGCGCCTCGGCGTCTTTGACTTGCGTCATGGCGTAGTAGAGCGCGGACTGCGACATGCGTTCTTTGAACACGCCGGTGGGGTGGAGCAGGTGGTCGGGGATGATCGCGTTGAACATGCCCATGCACCCCTCGTCGAA
>DAIOEG010000224.1:0-4916 GCA_036746415.1 Phycisphaera sp.
CGACATCGACAAAGGCGAGCGGCTTGAGCGCCTGGTCGGGGCCGATGGCGATGGGCATCGGCCCGTTGTTGGTGAGCGTCATGTTGAGCGTCACCGGCTCGAACGGCCGGGCTTGCCTTGGGGTCACCTCGGCCTGAAGCAGAATCCACGGCGAACGCTCGAGGTCCATCCGCCAGACCTCGACGGGCGTGCGCTGCATGAGGTCACGCACCGCGTCGCCCTCGGGCGTGGCCTGCACGGGCCGGCCTTCCTTCCGCAGCATCTGCGTGGCAATCAGCGCCGCCAGCGAACGCGGCGCGCTACGCACCACGTCCCGCAGGAACCGCGCCTGCCCCGGATCATCGGTGCTCACGAGCATCGCCTTGCCCAGCTGAGCCATCGGGTCGCTCTCAAGCCCCTCGAACGCGTCGAGCGCCCATTGACGATCGCCGTTGCGCAGGTGCATCCAGCCCAGCGCCCGCTTGCGCAGCGGCGCATCGCCCGGAGCGTTTTCAACCAGCGCCTCGACTTCATCAGGCGTTGGCGCGAAGATGGCCTTGAACCACGCGAGCTGCAGCTTCGCATCGCCGACGTTCTGCTCGATGAGCGACTGCATCGCAGCGACCGACCGGTTGTAGGACTCGGAGATCGCGACTTGATCGCGGTTGACCTTGCCGTGGTCCCAGCCGTCGAGCAGTGTGAGCCGGACCAGCTCGAGCTCGACGGGCAGCTCGCCGTCACCATCGACATCATCCAACGCGTTTTGTTTGAGCAGCCGTTCGAGGTTGCTGATGAGCGACAGCGCGGTGGCCTGATCGCCCGCTGCGCCCAGGCACAGCGCCCACGTGCGATACGCCGGCCAGGGCAGCGGTTGCCCCGGCGCAAGCCGGGACGCGTTGGCGTATTGCTGTGACGCATCGACATAGACGGCTTCGGAGGCGAGCAAGGATGCGAGGGCCATGCGTGCCTGCGGGTCGGTCGGGTTCGCCTCGACCCAGTTCTTGGCTGCAGCACCGATGGACTTCGGCCCCGCGTTGCGTTTGAGCAGTTCTTCGTGGACGCCCGCCGCCGCCGCCGCGTTGGTCGGGTCCAGCCGGGCGGACTGCCGAAGCCAGGTGAGGTATCGGGGCTGATCGCCCATCTCGCGGGCTGCCTCGGCGGCGAGCCAGGCGAGGCGCGATCGCAGCGCGGGCGTGAGCGTGCCCTCTGCGGTGGGCGCGTTCACGAGCTTGTCGATCGCCGTCACCCGGCCATCCATCGTCTGGTTCTGTTGCAACCGCGCCAGCACGAGCTTGAACACCGCCGCATCATCGTTGGGCACGAGCCGCGCGTAGCTCGACCAAAGCGGCGTCGCCAACTCCACATCGTTCATGGTCTCCGCGAGCGTCGCCGCCAGCCGCAGCCGCTCCGCATCGGTGGGGTCCAGCTCGCTCGCCAGCCCGAGCATCGTCGCCCCCACCTCCAGCGTCGCCCGCGTCGGCTGCGCCTCGGCCGACATCATCTCCAGCGTCCGCCGCGTCATCTCATCGGCCAGCAACTCCGCCGGCTCGCTGCCGGGGGTTGGCATGTCTTGCGCGTGCAACGGCTGAAGCAGCGCGACCGCTGCGCAGGCCGCGAGCATCATGTTGCTCGCCTGTCGCCGCGGCGCGGAATAGCGGGTGGTGCTTGTTAAAATCGCCATGGCTTGGTCCCTGTGTCGTGCCCCTGTACGCCAGCGGTCGATTGCGATCGACCGCCCCGTCAACGCTGACAAGGCCCACACTGTAACCCGTCATCCCCGCCCCCGCGATGTTCACCGTCACGCATGGACACGATGCAGCCGGAGGCCGACGGCCTGCGGTGAAGATGACTCGACATGAACAATGGCTCCGCACCGGACGCTGTCAGCGTCCGGCTATGAAGACATCACTCGTACACGGCTCGACGGCGTGTGTGACCGGCGCGAGGGTGCATCGTGACGGTTGGTTCTTACTCACCGGGGATGTACGAGATCACGCCGGACCACGGGCTGCTGGCGGTGGCGTAGCGTTTTTTGCCGATGCGGCCGGCGAGGTAGCCCTGTCGGCCGGCGTGCAGGGCGTGGCTCATGGCGGAGGCCATGAGGACTGGGTCTTTGGCGTGAGCGATACCGGTGTTGAGCAGCACGCCGTCGGCACCCAGTTCCATGGCGATGGTGACGTCGCTGGGCGTCCCCACGCCGGCGTCGACGATGACCGGGTAGGTCGGGTCGCCGTCTTTGAGCATCTCCAGGATGATGGCGATGCTGTTCTGGTTCAGCACGCCCTGCCCGCTGCCGATGGGCGAGCCGGCGGGCATGACGCTCGCCGCGCCAGCGTCCTTGAGCTTACAAGCCATGACCGGGTCGTCGCTGGTGTAGCAGAGCACCTTGAAGCCGTCGGCCACGAGTTGTTTGGTCGCTTCGAGTGTGCCGACCGGGTCGGGCAGCAGCGTCTTCTTGTCGTTGAGGAGCTCGAGCTTGACCCACTCCTTACCGGGGTTGTTGAGCTGGTCGAGGAGCTCTCGGCCCAGGCGCGCGACGCGTACGGCGTCATCAGCCGTGAAGCATCCCGCGGTGTTGGGCAGCACGGTGTAGCGCTTCGTGTCCAGCACGTCCAGCAGCGACTCGCCGCGCTCGTTGAACAGCCGTTCGCGTCGCACCGCGACCGTGACGACATCGCAGCCCGAGGCGTCGAGCGCCCGGTTCATCTGTTCAAACGTCGCGTACTTGCCGGTGCCCACGATGAGACGTGACGCGAGTGTGCGCCCGCCGACGATGAGCGGGTGGTTGGCTGGGCTGCGCGGGGTCTGCTGCGTGGGTGTGTCGGTGTTCATGGGGTGTGCATATGTTACAAGGCGGGGTGATGAGCATGCGGCAGTCGTTTAAGTTCTTTGGGCACTTCCTGCGGCATCCGAGGCAGGTCGGCGCGGTGTGGCCGAGCTCGCCGCAGCTCGCGTCGGCGATGACGCGGGGGCTCGCCGGTGAGCCGGGGCACACCATCGTCGAACTCGGCCCCGGCAACGGCGCGTTCACCCAAGCGATCCTCCACGCCAAGCACGCGGATGCGCCTTACCTGGGCATTGAGATCAACGCGTCGTTTGTGCGGACGCTGACGCAGCGGTTTCCAGAGGCGCGTTTTGTTGCGGGCTCGGCCGAGCGCATGGTCGAGCTGCATCGAGATGCGGAGTTGCCCGTGGTGCGTGATGTGCTGTGCGGGTTGCCCTTCGCGTCGTTGCCGATCCCGGTGCAGGACGGCGTGCTCGCGGGCTTGAACACGTTGTTGCAGCACGGCGGGACGTTCACGACGTTCCAATACGTCCACGCGTATCACCTGCCCGCCGCCCGAAGGTTTCGACAACGCATGTCACAGCTCTTCGGTCAAGTGCAACGCAGCCAAGCCGTGATGCGCAACGCCCCGCCGGCGTTTGTGCTGCGGTGGAGCCGATCAGAAGCGCAGAGTGAAAACTGAGAAGTGCAAATCAGAGTCCACACGCCGACGCTGAGCGGGTCCGCGAGCGAAGCGTCTGGTGCTCCCACGCGTCAGAGATTCACCCACCGCCCACCAGCGTCACCAGCTCGACCTGATCGCCCGGTTGCAGCGTTGCGGTCGCGTGGTCGCGCTTGGGTACGAGCTTGCGGTTGACCTCGACAGCCACCGGTTGGCCGACGAGTGACAGTGCCGTCAGCAGGTCGGTGACCGTGGTGATTTCTAGCTCGTGCGGCTCGCCGTTGATCGTGAGTGTCATGACACGGCTATCGTAGCGGTGCCCATCGATAGGAGCTTCTGATGCATCGTCCCGCCCGCCCGGCCTGTGCCCTTGTTGCCGTGTTGTGTGGTGCGCTGATGCCCGCTGCGGGGTGCGGCGACGCGTCGCAGCCAGCGGCGTCGGCCGGCTCGGAGGTGTCGCTGCGTGAGTTGCAACGCGTGACGGTGGATGACGTGAAGGCGTTGGTGGCCGAGTCGTCTGCGCGGGGCGAGGTGGTGGTGGTCGATTTCTGGGCGACGTGGTGCGTGCCTTGTGTGGCGATGTTCCCGGGGCTGCACGCGGGGTTGGTGGAGTTGAAAGAAGCGGGCTTGCCGGTGCGTGCGGTGACGGTGTCGCTGGACGACACGGGCAGCGCGTTTGAGCAGAAGGCGATTGCGTTTTTGACCGGGCACGATGCGATGCAGGATGCGTTCATCGCGACGCCTGATGGGCCGGAGCAGGAACGCTTCCCCGCCGAGCTTGGCAAGGAGTGGAACAATCTCGTCGTGCCCGCTGTGCTGGTGTTCGATGC
Organism: Phycisphaera sp.; assembly: GCA_036746415.1. Classification (GTDB taxonomy): domain Bacteria; phylum Planctomycetota; class Phycisphaerae; order Phycisphaerales; family Phycisphaeraceae; genus DAIOEG01. Next base: position 4,256 of record DAIOEG010000224.1, read on the forward strand.
GCAGGGCAAGCTGGCGCAGGAGTTCCTGAACGGCCCGGACGATGTGCCCGCGATCCTTGAGAAAGTCAAGGCGTTGGCAACGCCGTGAAGCGTTTGGTTTTGGGGTGTCGTTACCAATCTCGTTCAGCACCGAGCCGAGTCACATGTCCGTGTGTAGCTGGCGAGCTTGCTCGCCAGTCGGTGCGGTCGTGGCACGTTTGACGGAAGTGGACTACCGGGATGAGTTCAACGCGGACGAGTGACACACTGGACTCATCACCCCGGTGGTCAACACGGCACAGGCGGACGGGGCCCGCACCGACCGGCGAGTAAATTCGCCGGCTACGTGAGAAGCGATTCGGCACGGGGCCGGCTGAAGCGAGTTGTCGGGGATCAGCCACTCAGTCGTATCGGAACACGCCTTTGCGCCACGCGTACAGGAACGCGATGACGCTGGTGAGGATGAAGAACAGCATCCGGCCCAGGAACATCGGCCCAAGCTCGCTGCCCTGGGCCAGTGACGGGAACGTCACGGCCCAGGGGTAAAGGAACACGATCTCGACGTCGAACAGCAGGAACGTCATGGCGACGATGAAGAAGCGGACGTTGAAGCGTCGGCGGGCGCTGCCGATGGGGTTCATGCCCGACTCGTACGCGATGCCCTTGCGCACGCCTGCCCGGC
>DAIOEG010000225.1:0-4911 GCA_036746415.1 Phycisphaera sp.
GCTCGCGGTTCCCACAGCCGTGCTTCTGTCGAGCCCGCGCGTGGGCCTTTGGTTGCAGCGGCGCGGGTTCCTGCTCATCCCCGAAGAGCTGCGCGTGCCCCGCGTCCTGCGACGCTTCAACAAGGCGCTACGACGCACGACCCGATTGGCGCAGCGCCTCTCGGCGATTGATGCGCTCGACCGCGTCGTCGCCGACCCCGTCATGCTCGAACTCCACCGCGTCACCCTCGCCGCCAACACCGAGCCCTACCACCTCGCAGACGGCATCGATCTGGGCAGCGCGACCGAACGCGCGATGAACGAAGGCATTGGCCGACTTCCGCGCCCCGAGCAACTCGCCGTGCTTTCCTCGCCCGAGTCTCTCGCTCGCCTGCACCGCTTCGCCTGGGCACTCTGGCCCGATGAGAAGCTCGACCCGTTCCGCAAAGAACCCCTGCACACCCTGCTCGCCCAGACCCGCTGGCGACGCAGCGCCGCCGAGCAGGCGCGTCTGAAGCAGCCGATCAGCTTTGCATCAACGTCCGCCCTGTAGCGATCGAGTTCATTCGCCCGTCGGTGCGCAACGCGCTGCATCAAGCGTGTCGGCGGCGGAGCAAAGTGCCGGTCATCATTGCAACGAGCGCAGCGCTCGCGGGTTCGGGGACGTAACTCACGGTGCCCATCTGACTGGCGGCGTCGCCGTCCATCGCAAAGTTGAACACCAGGTCGCGCAGGCCGGCGGTGTCCCACCACGCCAGTGTGCTGCCAGCCGCAGAAGCAAGATCGCCCGACAGCGACAGCGCGGCAACCTCGGCTGCGCTGCTCAGCAACAGCCCGGACTGAGCGGCGTCGGCCGCCACAAGAGATCGCGACGAAGAACGCAGCGACCACCCAACCAAAGAGCCAGCATCACCCAGGAGCGTGATCGAGCCATCGGTGACATCGACGCGGACACCGAGTGTGTCCTGCATTTCAATGCTCGCGGCATCAGCGAGCATCGTGCGTGCGCTCATCGGCTCAAAGTTCTCGAGCCGACCCGTGAAGTTGTTGCGGAGCACGAGTGCATCGTCGAGGTCGGTGTCGCGGTCGCCGTCGAAGTCGCCGTCGATCCAGTCGCGTGAGCCGGCCCCGGGTGTGAGCGTGCCGGTGTAGGCGAGCCGGAACTTGCTGTAGTCGGTGAAGTCCACGTCGTTGTCGAAGTCGGTGTCGCCCGCCAGCGCGGCGGTGACCATCACAGCGTCGCTGTCATACGTGACGGCCCAGCGCATCGCGCCCGCACCCATGCCGGTGATGCGGTTGAACTGCCCGCTGCGCGACTGGGCTTGCAACACCGTGAACGTGTCGCCCTGGATCGCGGGGTAGAGGCCCGCGAGGTCGAGCGTCCCGGCAAGCGTGGCGATGCCTGTGACCTGCACGTCGTCAAACCCGCCGGCGAGCGGGCCGACGGCGTTCAGCTCCAACGACGCGGTGGCGGAGTAGGTGAGGTTCTTGGCGAAGGTCGCTGTGTTGCCGGGGTTTGCGGTGTCAAAGGTGTGCCTGCCGTGGATGAGCGTGTTGACGGCGACGAAGCTGCCGCCGGTCGAGTCGAGCCGGCCGGTGGGGTCGATGACCAGTTGCGACGCGCTGCTGCTGGTGAGCCAGTTGACGCCCGTGAGCGGTCGGAGCGTGCCTTCGACGGTGAGGGTGTCGAGGGTCTGCGCGTTGAACGTGCCGGACTGGAGGGTTGCGAATCCGCCGAGTGTGAGGTGCGTGTTGTTGACAACGATGGAGCCTGCTTGAAGGAGCAGGTCGTTGTCGATGCGGGCAGTCGCGGCGGTCGTGGTGATCGTGCCGCCGCTCAGGGTGAGCTGGCCGTTACCGTTGGTCTTGCTCTGGTCTTGGAGCGTGAGCGAGCCGCCGCTGCCGAGGGTGAGGTCGGCGTGCGTGGTGAAGGTGGCTTGCGACTGGAGCGTGGCGTTGTTGTTGAAGCTGTCGGCGGCGTTGCCGTTGTCCAGCACGAGTTGTCCGGCGGCTTGGATGAGAAAAGTGCCGGTCTCGTTTGAGCCATCGAGGTCCCACGTGGGCGTGCCCGGGCCATCGGTGAAGGTGAGGATGGTGCCAGCGGCGACGCGGATCGTGCCGTTGTTGTCCAGAAGGTTGGTGACACTGATCGTTCCGCCGACGGCGGACTCGCTGCGGAGTTCGCTGGCGCTACCGACGCGGAGGGTGTTGACATCGACGATGCCTGCGTTGCTGATGCGCAGCTGCGCGCCGCTGGCGAGTTCGAGCGTGTTGGTTTCGACCTGACCGCCAGCGGCATCGACGCGGAGCGTGCTGCCCGCGCCGGTGACATCGATGCGGTCGGCCACGTCGAGCTTGTAGAGGTCGGTGCGCAGGCCGTCGCCGTCGGCGATGGTGAGCCGACGCGCAAACGCGGCGCCGGTCAGCTCCACGAGCGGGTCGAGCACGGCGTCGCGGATGAACGCCTCATCGTCGGCGTCGGGGTTTCGATTGCCAATCCAGTTGTCGGCGGACCACGTGTTGCCCGCAGCACTTGCGAGGAAGTCTTTGCGTGGCAGGTCGACTTGCGTGTACTGATGGATGGTGGCCATCGACAACAGGTCGGTGACGCTCGGCAGGCGGCGCTGGCCGAAGGTGTAGGTCGGGAACATCAGCGTGAGCGGGCCGCGAGTGTGGTTGATCTGTCCGGGCGCGGTCTGGACGGCGATGCCTGCGATGCCGCCGACGAGCGCGGGGGTGAGGTCGTAGTCGCGGTCGATGCTGGCTTCGTTCTGCAGCGCGGTGTTGGCGTTGGAGAGGCCCAGGGCGTGGCCGACCTCGTGGATGGCGACGGAGAACATGTCGAACACGCCGGTGGCTGCGGGCGTGTTGGCCGAGCCGGTGTAGCCGACCTCGAACACGCCGGGCACCGGGCCGAGCAGGTAATCGGTCTGCTGCGAGGGTGTGAGGTCTCGGTACAGGGTCTGAGTGATGTTGAACTCGCTGGAGTCGCCGGGCGTGGTGTCGATGAACCATGGGCGCTCGACGCCGACGGACAACCGGCTGTCGATACGGACACGCGCCGCGGTCTGCCTGCCTGCCGACTGCGCGAGCAGGTTGTGCAAGCCGATGGTCCCGCCGGACAGATCGTCGTAGTAGAACTCGACCGTGAGGGTGTGATCGATGTCTTTGAAGACGTCTTCGTAAAACGCCTCGACCTGGGCCATGATGGCTTGGAAGTGCAGCCCGCCCGGGTCGGCGGCGAGGGTCGTGTTGGGGTTGCCCACGGGCGGGGCATAGTTCAGGATAATGTCGATCGCGCTGGCGGGCGATGCCAAGGCAATAGAGCCCAATGCGAAGAGCAACGCACGTGTCGCGGGTCGGCTTGCGTGGGGCGATGGGTTGCGAGCGGGTGGCATCGTCACTTCATTCTCCGCTCACACCCGGGGTGGTGGCACATGCTCTACTTCAACACTGAATGATAACCCCGAATCAGCGGCATCCAAGCACGCTGATTCGGGGTCATCGAAGATTGACACTTGCGACGATTCGGCGTGCGTGCTTACGCGTTCTCGCCGTCGTTCTGTTTGCCCTGATCGGTCTGGAGCAGTTGACGCAGGTACTTGTTCTCTCGGCGGGTCGCTTCGAGGTCGAACACGAGGTACTTGATGCTCAGGCGCAGGTAGTCGAGCGACTCTTGCAGCTCGCCGACGGTTTTCTTGAGCTTCTCGTGGCGCTCGCGGGTCTGCTGGGCGAGCTTGGAGAGCTTGTCTTTCTCCGAGGCGGGCAGGGTGGAGATTTCGCTCATGAGTTCGGTGAGTTTGGTTTGGAACATTTGCTCGTCCATGGGTAAGTCTCCCGTTTCTCGGCAACACGCCGGGGGCTGGCTGCTGCAACCCGAACCTATTGAGCCACGGCCCACAAACAACGCTGCACCGCTTTTCACGGTTTTTCATAAGCCAAGCATTCACAAGATTTTACACTCCAATCGTCTTGACCCCCTCGCCCCGCCGATTAAGCCGGTCGTGCGTGTGTGTTGTTTTCACGCAACACCTTTGAACGCAAAACGGGCCGGCATCCTCCTCCGCGGACGCCGACCCGTTTCATGTTGTTGTCGTGTGTGAAGCCGCTTAGGCCTTGCGGCGACGCAGCATCGCCAGACCGCCCAGCGAGGCGAGCGCGAGCGCTGCGGTCGGCTCGGGCACGATGCTGATCCTGCCCTCGCCGGTGACCGACGTATACGCCGTGTTGCTCGCGGTGATCTCGCCGCCCAGCCCTTGATCGAGGAACTCAAACAGCGAGCGGTCATAGGTCAGGCCCAGCGAGACGAAGTTGATCGTGGCCAGGTCTGTGCCGGAGACTTCGCCGTCCAGGTCCCAGTCGTAACCGTCGCTGTCCCGCAGGAGGAAGTCGATGGTGACCAGGTCCACCGTCGCGCTTGGGTCGAGGATGGTGCCGTCGTCCACGAGCTGGACCATGCCCGTGCCCGCATCGCCCGGCTCGCCGGACGCGCCGCCGGTGAGGAACACGTCCACGATGCGCGAGCCGGCGTTGGTGACCACGCCCGCGCTACTGACCACCCGGCCGGGCTTGTCGGGGTTGTAAGTGAACATCAGGCCGCCGACCTGTGCGAAGCGTCCATCCACGTTCTCGACGCGCGACACGGCGTTCTCCAACGCATCGAGCAGATTCGCCACGGGCAGGTCATCGACAAAGCCCAGGCGGTTGCCGAAGGGCGCGGCATCAAAGGTGTTGCCCTCCGAGACCTCATCGGCCAGACCGTTGCGGTTGCCGTTGAGGTCCAGCGTGGCCAGGCGGTTCTTGGTGTCGATCTGTTGCTGCGTGGTTTCGGGCAGCGTGCTGATGTCGGTGCCGGGGGCGAGGAGGTTGTTGTTGCGGATGCCGCCGGCGTTCTGGATGGCGACGACGTTGTTAAGCACGGTGCCGACTGGC
>DAIOEG010000226.1:0-4853 GCA_036746415.1 Phycisphaera sp.
GACAAATTGGGGCGCCGATTGGCGTGGATGATGTCGTTGGACGAACAGCGTGTCCTCCGTGTTGAGTTGGACCGCGACGGGTTGCCTGATCAGCTCTGGCCTACGACGCCTGGTCCCGATGGTGCCGTTACGAAAGACCCACTGCCTAAGGACGCCTTGCGTGGGTTGTGATGGTGGAGTAACAGCCGCTCGTCAGGCAAGCACGATCCCCGCCCGGATGCAACGCTTTTCAGTGTGGATTCATGGGGGGCTTGATCGTGTCCAGCTATGATGCAGCTTGCTATGACCCAAGCCACGACCAGCCCGACGCATGAGACGCCTGTGCCCAAGCCGCTCCGTGAGCCGGACCCGGACCCGGAGGTGGGGTTGTATGGCAAGTTCATTCAGTGGGGGGAGAAGAAAGTTTCGGAGCTTTCGACGCGGAACAACTTTTGGCACCGGTTTGCGTCGTGGGTGTTCTTGCCGTTGGCGTACCGGTCGGGGATCAAGTTTCACCGGCGGGAGGCGGCGGACCAGCCGTTTGAGTGCATCGTGCCGTTCAGCCGGTTCAACAAGAACTGGTACAACGCGATGGCGGGTGCGGCGCTGTTGGCGAACTCGGAAGTCGCCGGCGGCATGTACGTCTTCCAGCAGTGCGGGGCCGACTACACCGTCGTGTGCAAGCACATGGAATACAAGTTCCGCCGCCCCTGCTACGGCCCCGCGCTCTACCGCTGCATCCCCCGCGAAGCCATCGAACCCCTCGTCGCCTCCGGCGGCGAGTTCAACGTGACGCTGGACATGACGATCCTGCAGGCGGTGTTGCGCAAAGACGAGAAGGAGAAGCGTTGCGGCGAGTGCGTCGTCACCTTCCACGTGGCCCCCAAAAGCAAGCACCGTGCCCGCCAGGCCAAGCTCGCTGAACGCAACAAACGCGCCGAAGAACGCGGTTGATGCGATTGGGTTTTGGCTACGGGATCTGACGATGGTTGCGGGGCCGAGCAGGTGCCTTGAGACGCTCTGAACCGAACGCTCACAGCGGATGTCGGGTCGCTCGGCCTCTTGCTTTTCTTATCCGCACTGCGCTTGTTTGCATCGTCGTGCGGGCGACGTGTTGGGCGTGATGGAAGATCGGTGGCACGTGAGCGGATTCGGGAGGCCGAGATGTTGCGTTGTTTTCAGGTTGTGTTGTTGACGCTTGGGCTGTGCGGGTCTGCTTGTGCGTTGCCGGCCTTGGAGCAGCTTGCTGCGGGGGATGCGTCTGCGGATGTGCTTCGGCTGGCGATCGATCGGTTTGATGTGTTTGAGCGGGAGCCGGAGTTGAAGGCGTTGCCGGCGCTTGTGGATGCGGCGTTGGAGGTCCGGCTTGCGCATTTGTTGAGGCACGGTCCGGCGGGGGAGACGGCTGCGAACGCGGGCATCTTGCTCAAGCGGCCGGCGGTTGCGCGGGAGCTGGCGGTGCTCATCACGCCGCAAGACGATCTGGCGGGTTTGTTCACTCGGCTTGCGGAGGCGGAGGCGTTGCTGGGCGAGAGGATGGACACGTATGCGGCGCTGGTGGCTGCGTGGTGTGTGGTGCACGACACGCCGGTGGTCGAGCGCATCAACGAGAACACGGTGACGACGGCGGATGCGCAGGGCGTGCTGATGGACCTTGTGAACAACGAGGGCAAGCTGCTCTTCCCCGTGCGCAAGATGCCGGCCGAGCTGTTGGTGTTTGTGGTGGACGCGACGGCGGGTCGGGACGAGCTCGCCTGGGCGCGCAAGACGTTTGCCGGCAAACGTGACATGAGCGAGCGGTACTTCGAGATCAAGTACGACTACGAGCACTACAGCACCGGCCGGCCCAAGCGCGTGAGCACCGAGGGCTTCACGCTGCAGAACATCCAGCGCTTCGGCGGTGTCTGTGCCGATCAGGCGTATTACGCGGCGCAGGTGGGCAAGTCGCTGGGCATCCCGACGGCGTACACCCGGGGGCGGAGCTCGGAGAGCGGGCACGCGTGGCTGGGGTATCTGGACCCCAACAAGCCCAAGCCCGCGTGGGACTTCGACACCGGGCGCTACGGGCCGTATCAGTCGATCCGCGGCACCATCAGCGACCCGCAGACGGGGCAGACGCTGCCGGACAGCACGCTTGCGATGCGGGCCGATGGTCTGACGGTGAAGTCCACTGCTCGCATGGAGGCGTTCGCATTGGTGTCGCTGAGCAGGCGTCTGCACCAGCGCGGGGCCGACGTTGAGACGATCCTCACGACGCTCGAATCGGCGTTGCGTCGCTTCCCGGGGTACACCAACGGCTGGACGCTGCTTGAACAACTCACCGAGGACGGAAAGCTCTCGCTTGCGCACAAGCAGACGTGGGCGGGATACATCATGAAGCTGTGCGGCGATCGTTACCCCGACTTTGCGGTGGCGGCGTTGTTGCCGTTGATCCAGAACGTGGACGACCTGGACGCAAGGCATGCGCTGTGGGACCGCGTGTTCGATCGGTTTAAGAGCCGGACGGATCTGGCGGCGATGGTGCGTTTTAATCAAGGCATGTCGTGGGAGCTGGCGAATGACGCGGAGCGGGCCGGCCGGTGTTACGAGGACATCATCAACCGTTTCGCGGCGGTGACGCCGTATGTCATCCCGGCGTTGCAACGCACCGAGATCACGCTGCGCAAAGCCGGCAAGGGTGATCGCGTTTTGGAGCTGTACCGAAGCACCTTCGAGAAACTCCCCGCGCCCCCGCCAGCCGCGCCGGAGTTTCTGCGGGCCAGCAACTACCTGCGCGTCGGCTCGCTGTATGAGCAGGCGCTCCGCGACGCGGGCATGGGTGCTCAGGCCGACGACCTCAAGGCGCAGATTCAACTGGCGCTGCAGGACAGCAAGCGCAGACGCTGAACGTCACCGCCGCAGCGGCCGCAAGATTGCGAGCACCGCCCATCCCAGGAGCGCCGCCAGCGCGACGGCCAGCGCGTGATACGCCCACGGGTCGGGCATGTAGATCGCGGGTCGAACCGACAACTGCCAGAGGGTCTCGACGGGGCTGAGCCGCATCGGGCCGGCCACGAAGCCGTCGCCGCGCAGCGTTGTCGTGAGCGCCATGAGGGCGGGCTCTGCGACGACGATGCCCACGCAGCCGAGCATCGCGAGGGTGCGCATCGAGCCGCTCTGCCCGCACCGTCCCCACGCGATGATCAGCCCCGCCAGCAGCGACCACGCCAGCATCGCCACCGCGATCCACAGCGTCTGCTCGACCGACCACTGCGACAGCACCTTCATGGGCCAAAGCACCGCGTGGAACACGGCGTTGAGCGCCAGCCAGTCACGCCACACCGGGCCCAGGGCCGGGAAGTCGCGCGTCGCCTTTGCATCGTTGCCCGCAACGTCCGCCAGACCCTGACTCAGCCGGACCGCCGGCCACAGGCACATCAGCCCGATCATCGCCGAGAAGACCATCCACCGATACGACGGGCTCCACCCAAGTCCGCCTGTGAGCCGCGCCCACCCCAGCGTGCTGGCCAGCACGAGCCACGTCCCGATCAGCCACAGACACCAGCAGAGCACCAGCTCCCGCGTGCCAAAGCCCTTCTGGCGGCGGGCCTTGACGCGCGCGGGCTCGGGCGCTTGCTCCGTGGCAGTCGGCTGTGGTGTTGTCATTGACTCGCTTGTCACACGATCAGCATACGGTCCACATCGCATCACGTGTGGAGCACGCGGCCTCGCACCACGCAGCGCGTCGCGCTGTTGCGCAGTGTGCGCAGCGCTCACTCGAAGCGCACGTTGTCGAGATAGAACGTCGCGGGCTGACCGGTGCTGGCGAGGGCAGGTCGAGGCCTTGGAGGTCGATCTGGAAGGACCGCCACTGGTCGGTGAGCTGGGCCTGGACCCGGCCGCCGGCCGAGTCGGGGAAGGCCTTGTCTTCGCCGAGGATCCCAAAGCCAAACTCGACGGTGAGCGGGCCGGCATCGGACCGGGCCTGGAAGGTGAGGCGTGTTGCGCCGGTGAGGTCGAACCCGCCGGCCCGGTCGCCCCAGTCGTCGGAGGGGTGCTGCCAGGCAACGCCGCCCCAACCCTCGGTCGCCTGGAAGCTCACGCGCAGCGACGTCGCGCCCGACGCGGGCTTGTCGGTGCTTTGAGGGTTCATCGTGATCGCTTGCGCGTTGCCCATGTAGCCCGAGGGGAACCACGTCGGGCCGGCAACGTCATCGCCCACGAGAACCACGGGGAGCTTGAGCGCCTCGCCGGACGCGATGGCTCGGGCAGCGGGCTGTCCCGCGTTGCCAGCGTCGCTCGCGGCGGGCCCGGCCAGCATCGCCACGTTGGCCACCGCCGCCCCGCCTGCCGGGTCGCGCACATACGCAAACACGCGGTACCCGCCGGGGGCCTGCGGGATCGTCAGCGTCGCGCCCGTCGCATCCGCATCTTGAATTGCTTCAGGGAACTCCTGGGTCGCTGGCTCGGCGTCGCCGCCGGTCAGTAACACGGTGGCCTCGGCCTTGAGTCGCCACTCGACCGCCAACGGCTCGCCCTCGGGGTCCGACGCGGACAGCTCCACCCGCACCGTCTGGCCGGCCTGCACCTTGTTGCCTTGCACGATCCGCAACGGCTCGATCACCGGCACACGATTGCTCGGCGGCGAGCCGGTCCACAGCTCCTGCATCGTGTCCACCGCCGCGAGCTTCGAGCCGTCCGGCAGGAACATGCCGAACCACGTGGCCGTGGCCTCCTGCTTCGTGCCCCACAAAAACGCAAACCCGCCTAGCGACAGCCGACCACGCTCGGCCTGAACGCCCTGCTCCCACGACCGGCGGTACTGCTCGGCCTTCTGCGTACTCGTCGGCTCCGGGGACGCGCCCCACGCGGTCTTCTCCACCTCCCACGGGCCG
>DAIOEG010000227.1:0-4070 GCA_036746415.1 Phycisphaera sp.
CCTGGAGGTGCTGATGTCAGGGCGCGTCCGAAGTCGAGCATGCGGCGGGCGGGCTCGGTGTTCTGGTGAACCCGGCCTGCCAGGGCGCGGAGTGGCTCGGCGAGTGAGCGGATGTCCAGCCAGCCGTCGGGGCTGAGGACGGTAGTGATGTAGGCGGGGTCTTCGCGGAGGCGCTGGTGTGCGGTGCGGTGGTTGATTTTGAAGAGCTTGTCGCAGACGGCCCGCCAGAGCGGCGACACGCCATCTTCGTCGAGGACGCCGCGGAGCTCGACGATGAGGGTGTTGCTGAAGCGTTCGGGGTGGTTGGCGACGTGCATGAGTCGGCCGAGGGAGAGGAGTCGGCCGTGTCCGCCGCCGCGGAACTCGGGCTGGAGGAAGAGAGTGCAGAGTTCGCTGCAGCCGGCGAAAGCGGCGGTCTCGGGCTTGAGCCGTATGGGCAGGCCGGTGTGGTCGCGTTCGATGCGGCAGGTGACGGTGTGCGCGGCGGCGGGGAGCGTGGTCAGGATGGACGAGAGGCCCACGGGCTGGTGTGTGTCGGTGCGTTCGAGGACGAAGGTGGGCCGTCGGCCGGCGTCGGAGTCTTCGACGCTTTGCTCGAAGGCGTCGGCGGTCTGCGGCATCGTCGCCAGGCCGGGGCCGGCGTCACGGATGAGGTGGATGAGGGCTGGGATGTCTTTTCGGTGGATGCTGCGGAGGCGCGTGGTGGGGGTGGTGGGGGTCGCCATGGTTGGGAGTATGACGTGGGTTGCGGTTGTGGTACGTGCAAGGCCTGTCAGAGACGAAGGACGATACTGCCGCGCTTGCGATTGGATTCAACGCGTGCATAGGCGCTTGTGATCTGATCGAACGGGTAAGTGCTGTCGATGAGGGGCTTGAGCCGGCCGGCTTGTGCGAGCTGCGCGAGGGCGTGCATGTCCTGGAGGCGTTCGCCGCTGACGCCTGCGATGACGTGTTTGCGGGTGAGCAGGCCGTGGAACGGCGCGGCGATCAGGCCGGGCAGGCCGCAGACGATGCGGAGCAGTCGGCCGTGGTCGTTCATCACGCGCTTGGCTGCGCGGACGGGGACGATACCGATGCAGTCCATGATGATGTCGTAGCGCGCATCATGCGTGGTGAAGTCTTCGCGGTGGTAGTCGATGGTGTGGTGTGCGCCGAGTTGTTTGGCAAGCGTCATGTTGTTGCCGCTGCAGACGGCGGTGACTTGTGCGCCCATGTGCCGGGCGATCTGGACGGCTGCGCTACCGACGGTGCCGGTTGCGCCGACGATGAGCACGGATTCGTCTTGTTTCACGCGTGCTTTGTGCTGGAGGTAGTGCATGGCGGTGAGCCCGCCAAAGCACAGCGCGGCGGCGGACTCGAAGCTCATGCCCGCCGGCTTTGGGATGATTTTGCCGTCGTGCTTCATCGTCTTGAACTGCGCGTGTGCGCCCATCTTTGCGCCGGGGAAGGCGATGACTTCATCGCCGATGCGCCACGAGGTAACGGCCGAGCCGACGGCTTCAATGACGCCCGCCAGCTCGGTGCCGAGGACGGGTTGGCGTAACTTTGTGATGCCAAGCGCCAGCCGCATGGGAATGGCCATGCCCGCAGGCACGTTCACGCATCGGATGCGCGCATCGGCGGATGAGACAGTCGTGGCAACGACACGGATGAGCACTTCATCGGCGCGCGGCGTGGGCGTTGGCACGTCCTCGATGCGCAGGGCTTTCAGGTCGTTGTACGCGTGGCAGACGGCGGCTTTCATCGTTGGCATCAGCGTGTCGCGGCGACGCGGCGCAGCGAGCCCTCGAGGATGTCGCACACGGCGTCGATGTCGTGTTCGTTGATGGCGGGGATGGGCGGGAGGAAGCGGACGCGGTTGGTGGATCGTCCGCAGAGGAAGGCGATGACGCCGTGGTCGTAGAGGTCGGTGAGGACGGCTTTGGCGACATCGGCGGAGCCGTCAAAGGGCTGGAACGCGATCATCGCGCCAAGGCCGTAGGGCCCCGAGACGACGCCGGGCATGGATGTTTCAAGTGCTTTGAGTCGGTCTCGGAAGCGGGTGGTGAGTCGTGCGATTTTTCCGTTGTCGCCGTAGAGGTCGCCTTTGGCGAGTGCGTCGAGGATGCGGATGCCTGCCTTAATTGATGCGGTGGAGCCGGTGAAGGTCTGGGCGATGAGGCCGGGCTTGGGGGCGTATTCATCGGTGAAGAGCGTGCAGCAGACCTGCGTGGACTTGCCGACGTTGACGAGGTCGGCGTGCTGGTCGAGGCCGAAGTGCTGGAAGGCGAAGGGCCGGGAGAGCCGGCAGAAGGTCTGGATCTCGTCCATGATGACGGCGACGCCTTCGTTCTTGAGCAGCTCGATGAGTGCCATGAAGAACTCGCGCGTGCCGGGGAAGAAGCCGCCCTCGCCTTGGACGAGTTCGAACTTGAAGCCCGCGTATTTTTTGGGGTAGCGAGCGAGGAGTTCTTTCAGGCGTGCGACGGCGAGCTGGGTGCTGCCCTGCGGGTCTTGTTCGTCGAAGAAGGGGACGTAATCGACGACGAGGCACGTGGGCAGGCCGACGCGGTTGCCGGGCTTGTCGGACATGCTGGAGAGCGCCAGTGTGCGTCCGCAGAAGGTGCCTTGAAACGCGAGGAATCGGTCGGCTCCGCCGTTGCTGCTGGCGGGGCTTCCGGGGGCGTTGGCTTTTTGGAAGGCGAGCTTGAAGGAGTTCTCGTTGGCCATCGCGCCGCTGGTGGTCATGAAGCAGTGGTTGAGCTTCGCGCCACTGGCGTTGGCCAAAGCGATCATGCGTGCGGTGAACTCGGTGGAGTCGACGTTTTGCTGGAGGACGCCCTGCATGACGGTGTCGCCCAGCGCCGCGTCGAGGGTGGCATCCATGAGCATGGGGCTTGAGTGCCCGAAGAAGTGCACGCCGATGCCGGAGATAAAGTCGTACTTCACCGAGCCGTCGGCCAGCTCGACGAGCGAGCCGTTGCCGATGCCGCTGCCCAGGTAGGGGTACCACAGCTTGCCGCCGCGGTGGTGCGCGAAGGTGCTGAGCGTCTCTTCATACGTCGCGGCACGCGCGGGGTCGGCGGGCCTGACGCCGGTGAGCGTCTTGGCGTGCGCGGCCAGCGCTTCGTGCAGCAGCTTGCGCGCCTGCACCACACGCTCGTCGGCCAGCAGTTGTTCAGACACCAACGGCATCATCTCGGTTGCGGTCGTCATCACTTGCTCCTATTTATTTTCGCCACACCGCAGGCTTGCATGCTCACGCTGGCGTGGGCGGCACACGGCCCCCCCGAGCATACGACAACAGCAGCCCCGCCGACAGTTGCGCCCGCTGCACAAAGCTGTCAACCACCGCGTACTCCTCGCCCACCGTGTGCAGCTTCCCGCCCACCGGGCCCAGCGTGTCGACCACCGTCAACCCTGCTGATGCGAGCTTGTTGCCATCACACACGCCCCCGGAAGTGGCGTCGCTCACGATGCTGTTGCCGTGCGTGATGCCCAGCGCATCGCCCACATCTTGCAGCTGCGCGAGCAGCGCAGCCACCTTTGGCGACATTGGTTTAGGCGGGCCCAGGAACGAGCCGTGCAGCTCGACCGACAATCGATCGTCGCACGCCCGCGCAGCGCCGATCATGCCCCGCAGCTGCGCCTCGAACGCGTGCTGCTGCGCGACGGTGACGACACGCACATTGAACCGCAGCACCGCGCGGTCGGGCACGACGTTGTTCGCGCCGCCGCCTGCGATCTTTGCGATGTTCACGGTGATGCCCGTCGCGCGACCGCTCAGTGATGCGAGCTTCATCGCCAACGACGCCGCGTGCTGCACCGCGTTGCAGCCCTGGAAAAAGTCTCGCCCCGCGTGCGCAGGCCGGCCACTGAATACCACCGCAAAGTTGCCCGAGCCCTTCCGCGCTGACACCAGCCGACCGTCCGGCAGCGCCGGCTCGTACAACAGCCCGACATCGTGACGCTGTGCCTCTTCGACCAGCACCGCCGCGCTCCCCGGCGAGCCGACCTCTTCATCGCCGTTGAGCAGCACCGTCCAGCCGAGCTTGCCCGTTCGCGCCGCATCGCTGCGCTCCAGCGCCTCC
>DAIOEG010000227.1:4080-4823 GCA_036746415.1 Phycisphaera sp.
GCCATGGCACAGATCGCCGAAGATCTCGCGGCCGAAGGCATAGACGCCATCGTCCGTCTTCCAGCGATAGACCACCTTGGCGTCCGCGACTCCGGGCCCGATCCACCGATCGCCGACGCGCTGCACCGCATCGAAGCCGCACCCCGCGGGGTACACCGTGTCCAGGTGGATATTGAGCAACACACGCACCGGCGCATCGACCCGCTTACGCGCCACCCACACCGGCACAAGCTCCACCAAGCTGGTCGCCCCATCGTCCCCCACACGCTCCCACCCAACACCCGCCACTCGCTCCACCGTGTCCGCCAACCCCCGCAACACCGGCTCCACCGCCCCGCCCACCCGCTCCACGCCCCCCTGCTCCAGCGTCCCCGACCCGATCGCGCACCACGACGACAACCGCTCCGCCATCACGCCCTGCTGCGACTCAATCCATCGAAGCGCCACGTCCATGGTTGCAATCTATCCGGGTTGCGCGGCTCGGGGGCCTTCAGGCCCCCTGCGGGCAGGAGAATGGGTGTTGGAGAGTGGTCAGAAAGGAAGTCGAAGGTCGAATGTCAGGACGTTGGTTTGCTTCCTCTCATACCACTCCCCAGCACCCACTCCCCACTCCCCCTCTTCCCACTCCCCCCCCTCCCGCTATCATTCCACCCCCCACCCAACCCGCACCCCTGCCCCGAACACACACATGGCCCGACCCACCCAACCAGAGCCCGTCCTCCGTACCCCCGCCGACCTCTGGA
>DAIOEG010000228.1:0-4821 GCA_036746415.1 Phycisphaera sp.
GGCGACGACGGCGAAGCCCCGGCCGTGCTCGCCGGCTCGCGCGGCCTCGATGGCGGCGTTGAGTGCCAAGAGGTTGGTCTGATCGGCGATGTCGTTGATGACGGCGACGATCTTGCCGATCTGTTCGCCGCGCTGGCCGAGCTCTTTGACGGAGTCGGCGGAGCGGGTGACGGCGTCGCTGATGGCGTTCATGCCGTCGATAGTTTGCTGGACGACGGCCCCGCCGTCTTGCGCGAGCTTGCCTGCGCTTTGCGCGCTGTTGGCGGCGTCGGCGGATTTCTGAGCGACTTCGATGACGGAGGCGGACATCTCTTCGATCGCGGCGGAGACGCGGTGGACCTGCGAGGATTGCTCGTCCATGCCCGAGGCGATCTCTTCGCTGCTGGCGGCGATCTGGTTGGCGGCTGCGGCGACGTCGTGTGTCGCGCCGGTGACGCCCTGGATGACCTGACGCAGCGAGTGGCTCATGTCGTTGATCGCGACGGTGAGGGAGCCCAGCTCGTCCTGGTTACGGAGGGGCAGGGGTTCGCCGGCGAGGTCGCCCTTGGCGATGAGCTGCGCGCGTTGCACGATGGGCGCGATGGGCCTGACGAGTTGGAGCGAGACGAAGAAGCCGACGGCGGTGACGATGACGGCGATGACGCTGCCGATGATCAGGAGTGTGAACGCCATGGCGTTGGACGCAGCCAGCGCTTCATGGCTGTCGATCTGGGTGACGATGGCCCATTCGAGGCCTTCGATCTCGACGGGGCTGTAGGAGGCGAAGGCCGAGTCTCCGTCGTGCGCGGTGTAGGTCATCGTCCCGGTCTGGCCGGCGATGGCGTTCTGCGTGGCGGGGTGGTTGCGTTCGCCCACGAGTAGTGCATCGGCATCGTCGTGACGGTCGATGGAGCGGAGCGTGAGGTCTTTGCCGACGAGGTAGCTGGTGCCGGTCTCGCCCAGGCCTTCGGCGGCGGTCATGATGTTGTTGATGTTCCCGACGGGCGCTTGGAAGACAGCGGCTCCGATGCGCTGGCCAGCTTGGTTGAAGACGGGCGAGCCGATGAACGCGGCGGCGCTGCCGTAGCTGGGTTCGTAGGGCTTGAAGTCTTCGATGAAGACCTCGCCGGGCTTGTTGGACGCCAGGGCGGAGCGGACGACGGCGCTGAAGTTGGTGTCGCGGTACGGGCCGTCGAGGAAGTTGGTTCCGAAGTCGGTTTCTTTGTAGACCGAGTAGACGAGGTTGCCTTGGGTGTCGAACAGGAAGATGTCGTAGTAGGCGAAGCTCTCGAGGAAGCGCTTGAAGACGGGGTGGTACTGCGCATGGAGCGTGTTGTATGAGGCGTCTTGCGGGGCACGTTCGAGGTTGAGTTTTTCACCCAGCGCGTTGGGGTTCTGCGCGATGTACCAGGCCTGGAGGATCCGGGCGGCGGGCTCGGCGGGGATGTAGTGGTTGGCCCCGCGGTAGGTGGCGGAGGGGTTTTCTTTGGCGAGCTTGCTCTTGAAGTCGTTGTCGTAATAACGGGCGACGGCCTGATAGGTCGCGCTCTGCGGTGACGTGTCCAGGCCACTGTGTGCAGGCAACTCACCGAAGGCGGTGGTGAAGTCCTGCGTGGCACGGACGACATCAGGGCTCTGCGAGAAGTTGAGCATCTGCTCTCGGATGAAGTGGAAGTAGTCTTCGATCTGGTTCTTGCGGTCGGCACGGACGGCGTCGAGCTTGGCGAGCTCTGCGCGTTGAAGGGCCTCGCGGGCGCTTTGAACGCTCAACATGCCCACCATCGCAACCGACGCGATCCCCGTGGTCACGGTGAGCAGGATCAATTTGGACTTGATCGAGAGTTGACGGCTCTTCCACCAACAACCGCCGGCAACCAGAGAGAGCAACACCAGGACCGGTAAGGTTGAGATCAGCATCGACATTGAAAATCCTCCGAGTGTGGAGACGAGCCCTGTTGCCCGTGCCCCCCCTGTGTCCGTCTTATCGGTTAGGGAAGCCCACTTGTTGGGGTAGGGTTGATCCTTTTTTGTGAGAGTTTGTTCTGGTTGTGACGGTGCGAGGGGCTTGGGGATCGTGGGGGTCGTTTGCAGGGGGCCTGAAGGCCCCCGAGCCGTTGAGAGGGAGTGGACGGCTTGCTTGAGCAGGTCTTGGCGCTGCGGGTGGGTGACTGTGCTCTGAAGGCGGGCGAGGCGAGCGCGGGCCTGCGTGATGCGATCGGCCTCGTCGGCGGGCTGTTGCATCAGCACGATCAGCTCGGCGGCCTCGGCGGCGACGATGTAGTCGTGGTCGGCCCGGGCGGACTGTACGACCCTGCCCAAGGTGTGCAACGCTTCTTGATGTGACGCGTCCATCGAACCCGACGCAGAAAGAACCAACCACGGCATGAGCGCGCAAACCAACCATCGCACGCAGCGCGGCGTATCAGTGCGTGGTCGGACACGTCGGGTTGGAGGCGTGTGTCGCATCGGTGGAAACTGGCAGAGACGCTGCCAACCGCAAGATCGGCCCAAACCCACCACGGATGAAGCGGCAAGGCCCACACGCAATCAAAACACGCCCGCCACCCCGATAACCCGACGCCACGACCGCCCCCGATATACTCCGCCCGCACTCTTGACCCACAGGAACACACGATGCGAGCGATCATTACCGGCCAGGTCGGCATGGATAAGAAGCGGTACCTCCAGCGCGTCGTCGATTTCGCCGGCCAGCAGGGCACCGCCATCGACCTCTACAACGT
This sequence comes from Phycisphaera sp., assembly GCA_036746415.1. Classification (GTDB taxonomy): domain Bacteria; phylum Planctomycetota; class Phycisphaerae; order Phycisphaerales; family Phycisphaeraceae; genus DAIOEG01. Next base: position 2,721 of record DAIOEG010000228.1, read on the forward strand.
CGGCGACATGATGTATGCCGAGTCGCCCGACGTTCGGCCGGGGCGGATCCTTGACCTGCCCATCAGCCGGCTCAAGGCCATGCGTCGCGCCGCGATGAAGGACATCATCCGCGATGCAGAGGGCAAGCAGAACGTCATCATCAACACGCACGCCACCTTCCGCTGGCGGCACGGCCTGTTCAGCGCGTTCGACTTCGACCAGCTCCACGCGCTCCAGCCCGACGTCATCATCTGCCTGCTCGACAACATCGAAGTCGTTCACGCGCGACTCCACCGCGACCACACCGTCGATGCCACGTTGAAAGACCTCATGGTCTGGCGCGAAGAAGAGATCATGGCCACCGAGCTTGCAGCGCAGGCCCTTGGCATCTCGAATCAGTTCTATGTTGTCTCACGCGGTCGGCATCAGGACACGACGGCGACGACGTACCGCCTCGTGTGTCGGCCGGAGTACCGCAAGGTGTACCCGAGCTTCCCGATGACGCACGTGGAGAAGATGCCCGAGGTGTTGAAGGTGATCGATGCGTTCCGGGCCGAGCTTGCGAAGCAGTTCATCGCGTTCGACCCCGGCGACGTGGACGAGAAAATCTTGCTCGACCGCGCGATCGAGGCGGCCCGGCAGGGCGAGGACTTCGTGAGCGTGCCCAGCGGCTCGTTCGCGGGCGGCGGACCAGCGGGCGAGATCCGCGTGCCGGTCAAGCAGGTCTTGGAGATTGCTGGCGATGTCGATGGGCAGATCTACGCGCGGGACTTCCAGATGGTGCGTCAGAGCGACATGATCGTGTCCCTCGTGCCGTTGCTGCCCGACGGCTCGCCGGGGTTGTCGAGCGGTGTGGAGCGGGAGCTGCAACACGCGTTCGACCACGGCCGGGAGGTGTACGTGGTCTGGCACCCCAAGCGCAACCCCTCGCCGTTCATCACCGAGACCGCGACCCAGTGGTTCCGTAGCACCGAAGAGGCCCTCGCTTATTTCGAGCAGCGCGGCATGTTCCCGACGACGAATCTGTTTGGGCAGTGAGAGCACGCGCGGACGCCGTCTCGGGGTTGACCCAACGGGATTCCATGGTGGTACGGTACACTTCGTCAGCACGGTGAATTACCTACTCGCTCTCACCTAAGGATTCCTCATGGAACTCATCCAACTCCTCGTCAAGCAACTGGGCATCAGCGATCAGCAGGCACAAGGCGGCCTGGGGCTCATCCTCAATCAGGTCAAGGACAAGGTCGGCACCGGTGAGCTGGACAAGATCAAGAACCTGATCCCCGGGGCGGACGAGCTGATGAAGTCGGCACCGTCGGCGGGCGGGGGGCTGGGCGGGATGCTCGGCGGCATCGCGGGGGCGCTTGGCGGCGACAAGCTCAAAGCACTGGGCGACTTGGGCGGTGTACTCGATGGGTTTAAAAAGCTGGGGATCGACGGCGACAAGATCGGCCAGTTCGCGTCCGTCCTGACCAAGTTCCTGGGCGACAAGGGCGGCGCCGACGTCGCGGCGATCCTCGGCAAGCTTCTAGGGGGCAAGTGAAGACCTCAGATTGCCTCGTTGGGACAAGTTTTTGGCCCTGACCATTGACAGAAGGCCCAAAAGGGGTACTTTAGGAATGGTTTCATAACATTCAGAAAATCGATCCCGCTGTCGTTTGCCGTGTTGCACCGGTTGCGAGAGATCTATCGGGTCCACTCTTGGAGGAGAAGATGAGAAGTTCACTGGCCTGCTTGTCTGCGATGGCGACTCTCGGTGCTGTTTCAATGGCCCCGTCAGCCCACGCGAACGTGGAGCTGCTTGTCCACCCGCTCACAGGGGCGCTCTCCATCCGCTCGACGCTGGGCTCGTCCTTCAGCATTTTTGGCTACTCGGTCAACTCCAACAACGCACAGCTCACCAGTGGCGACCAGACGCTTGGCGGGACATTTGAAACGCTCCTGGACACAGCTTCAGAAGTCAGCGTCATCACCCCGCTTGGGCCGACGCCGCCGGGCCCGACGGTCTCGGTCAGCAACGCCGGCCGAGGGCTTTTGACCAACGTCACGTGGAACGGCCTATTATCGTCCACGATCAACGACATCGATTTTTTCTTCGGCCACCCCATCCTCGGGGCTGTG
>DAIOEG010000229.1:0-4150 GCA_036746415.1 Phycisphaera sp.
GGCGTGGTGCTGCAGGAGCGGCTCGAGCGTCGCCTGGACAACGTGATCCGCCGGCTGGGCTGGGCGCGTTCGATCTGGGGCGCTCGTCAGATCGTCAGCCACGGGGACGTGCTGGTCAACGGCAAGAAGGTCGACGTCGCCAGCTACCAGATCTCCGTGGGCGACGAGATCACCCTCAAGCGCGACAACGCCAAGAAGCTGGTGCGCGAGAACCTCGAGTCGCTCCCGGGCCATGAGGTCCCGCAGTGGCTCACGTTCGACCCCTCGACGCTCTCGGCCAAGGTCGCGGCGGTGCCCACGCCCGACCAGGTGCCCTTCGACGTCAACATGAACCTGATCATCGAGTTCTACCGCTGATCGATGTCTGTCTTGCAGAGTGCAATCAAGAGCCCGCGCCGTTTAGCGCGGGTTTTTTATTTGGCGTTTTTATGATCTGGCGGTGTTGCGATGTGGCGATCTGGTGTACGCCATCGCCACCTCTCCGCCCCACGTCCGCATGGAGTTACACCGTGGCGTGTTGGGGTCAAGCGCGGCGCGGTTTGCGCCGATGGTGTTGGCATGTTCAGGAAAGGGGAAAAGTCGTCGATCATGCGTCGCTTCGAGCGGTTCATGGTCAAGAGCAAGGGGATCAAGTGTGCCCTGGGCGAGGTGCTGGATCTGTCGGGGGGCGGGATGCGCATCTTGTGCAAGGACAAGCCGGGGATGAAGGCGAACACGGCGGCAACGTTGCAGTTGCAGACGATGGCTGGCCGGGAGTCGGTGAACGTGCGTTGTTGCTGGGTGAAGCGTCGCGGGTTTTTCGGGAAGCACGAGATCGGGTTGAAGTTCATCGGGATGCCTGAGGAGCAGTCGACGCGGCTGGAGACGATCGCCCAGTACGGCTTTTTGCCCGAGGACACCGGCAAGCGCAAGGCCGAGGCCAAGCATTGGGAAGAGAAAGCCGACGAGGCACAGGCCGACGAGGCGTTGCGTGAGCACTACGCGACGCTGGGGCTTGAGCCGGGCGCGGGCGCGGACACGGTGCGTTCGGCGTACCGCAAGCTCGTGCGTGCGTGTCACCCGGACGTGAACCAATCGCCCGAGGCACGCGAGCAGTTTTTGAAGCTGCAGGCGTCGTATGACGTGCTGGGCAAGCACTTGCGGGTCCACGAGTCGCCCGAGAGCGAGCCGTCGAGTGATGGGCCGGTGCCGCCGTCGAAGGCGGCGTGAGGTGTGGCATTTGATGATTGAGTGATTTGGCGATCTGGTTTCTTCAATCGCCACATCGCCACATGATCCCCCCGGGGGGAGACACACATCCACGCCCGAGCGGGTATCTTCCCGACCGATGCAGCGGCTCATCGTCACGATCGACGGCCCCGCGGGCTCGGGCAAGTCCACGGTGGCCCGTCAGCTCGCCAAGCGGCTGGGGCTTGAGTTCCTCGACACGGGGGCGATGTACCGTGGGATCACCGCGTTGTGTCTTCAGCGGGGGATCGACATCCCCCACGAGCCGTACTACGTGGTGGAGCTGGCGCGGAACTGTCACCTGCGGTTTGACTGGACGACCGACCCGCCCAGGTTGTACGCGCGGGACCAGGACGTGACGCCGCGCTTGCGCGACGGTGATGTGACGGGTCTGGTGTCGGACGTGGCGAAGCTGCCGGGCGTGCGCGAGGTGCTGGTGCGTGAGCAGCAGGCGATCGGCCGGGAGCACCCGCGTCTGGTGACCGAGGGCCGGGACCAGGGCAGCGTGGTGTTCCCCGACGCGACGGCGAAGTTCTTCCTCGACGCCGACCCGGCGATCCGCGTCTCCCGCCGAGCCAAGCAGGTCCGCGACGCCGGCCGAGCGGTCGACCTCTCGCAGGTCCGCCGTGAGGTGCTCGACCGCGACGAGAAAGACACGGCCCGCGCCGACGCCCCGCTCTCCTGCCCCGCAGATGCCGAAGTTATCGACACGACCGACCTGTCACTCGACGACGTCATCGAGGTGTTGGAAGCGAAAGTGCGGGCGCGGATGGGGTAGGAAGAGGAGTGGGGAGTGGGTGTTGGGGAGTGGTCGGGCAGAAGCGTCGAAGGTCTGAAGGTCGAATGTCGAATATCGAAGAGTTGGACTGTGTTGAGTGGATGCAAACCCTGTGCTGCCCTGATCCCTGATCCCCGAACCCTCTCCACCGACCACTCCCACTGCAACTTCCTCCCTCCCCCGCTCCCCCGCATGCTCCACCGTCTTCAAGCCCGTCAGCCCGGCCAGCCGGTGTATCGCATCTTGTGGTACTGCGTGTATCACTACCTGACGTTTGTGTGGTTTGTGGGTTGTTACCGCTTCGCGTCCTGGGGCGTGGCGGGCGTGCCGGACGCGGGTCCGGTGTTGTTTGTGTCGAACCACCAGTCGCACCTGGACCCGATCATCGTGGGACTTGGTGCGCACAAGCGTCAGTACTTTGCGCTCGCGCGTGCGTCGCTTTGGAAGAGCGCGTTGTTCCGGTGGTTGACGGTGCCGTTGAACCCGGTGGCGGTGGAGCCCAACTCGGCAGACATCAAGTCGTTGAAGCGTTGCATCGAGTTGTTGCAGCAAGGGCAGGCGTTGACGGTGTACCCCGAGGGGACACGCACGCCCGACGGCGAGGTGAAGGCATTTGAGCCGGGCGTGCTCTTGATCATCAAGCGTGCGAAGCCGGTGGTGGTGCCCGTGGGGATCGAGGGCGCGTACGGCGTCTGGCCGAGGTGGCGGAAGCTGCCGGGCCTGCGTGGCCGGGTCGGCGTGACGTACGGCGAGCCGGTGCCCCCGGAAGTATTCACATCACTGTCGAACGACGCAGCGCTCGCGTTGCTACGGTCGCTGGTGGTCGCAACGCGAGAAGAGACGCGGCGTCGGCTCGTTTCTTTATGATGCGTTGTGATGGCCGTGCTCTTGATCGCGATCGCGTCGGGTGTTGCGTTTCTTATCGCGTACCACACGTACGGGCGTTGGCTGGGTGCGAGGTTGTTTCGGTTGAGCGCAACGGCGGTGTGCCCATCGGTGGCGCTGCGGGACGATGAAGATTTTGTGCCGACGCACAAGTCGGTGGTGTTCGGGCACCACTTCACGAGCATCGCGGGCACGGGGCCGATCGTCGGGCCGGCGATCGCGGTGATGTGGGGTTGGCTGCCCGCGCTGCTGTGGGTCGTGCTGGGCAGCATCTTCATCGGAGCGGTCCACGACATGGCGTCGCTGGTGATCTCGCTGCGCAACAAGGGACAGACCATCGGCGACATCGCGGGCCGGGTCATCAACAAGCGGGTCCGGCTCTTGTTTTTGTTTGTGCTGTTCATGGCTTTGACGATCGTGCTGGCGATCTTTGGGCTGGTGATCGCGGCGGTGTTTCGGCAGTACCCCGCAGCGATCTTTCCGTGCTGGGTGCAGTTGCCGATCGCGGTGGGCATCGGCGTGTGGCTGCACCGCAAGGGGCGTTCGCTCCTCGTGCCCTCGGTGGTGGCGCTGCTGCTCATGTATGTCTCGGTGGTGTTTGGCGACACGAACACGTCGGTCGCGCAGTGGTCGGCGTTGCCGGGCTGGATGGCGTCTGGCATCGGCTTCATCGAGTCGTCGTTGCACGGCTTCAACGCGTGGGCGGCGGCGCTCCCCACCATCGTCTGGGTCGTCGTGCTGCTCGCGTACAGCTACATCGCAAGCGTGTTGCCCGTGTGGGTGCTGCTGCAGCCCAGGGACTACATCAACGCGCTGCAACTGCTCAGTGCGCTGGGCCTGATCGTCGCGGGCCTCGTGGCAGCGGCGTTGTTCGGTGGGGCACCGGTGGCCCCGGGGGCCCCGGGGGCCCCGGGGGCGGAGCGCCCGCCGTTGGAACTCGTGGCACCGATGGTGAATTGGCAACCGCCCGGAGCGCCGGCGGTGTTCCCGTTCCTGTTCATCACCGTCGCCTGCGGAGCGATCAGCGGCTTCCACTGCCTCGTCAGCAGCGGCACCAGCAGCAAGCAACTCGCCAAGGAAACCGATGCACAGTTCGTCGGCTACGGCGCGATGCTCACCGAAGGGTTTTTAGAGGGCGGCCTCGATCTTCACCCCCGCCGCGTCGGTGATGGCGCGGACGGAGGCCAGCCCGTCGCGGTGGAGCCAGGCGGCGGGGGTGGTGCCGTTCAGGAGTTTGACGGCCGGGTGGGGGAGGTCCGC
>DAIOEG010000229.1:4160-4820 GCA_036746415.1 Phycisphaera sp.
CCTCGCGTGCTGCGCGGGGTTGGGGCTTGGGGTCAAGGGCAATCTGCATGTCGTTGATTGGATCAACATCGGCGGGCCGGTTGAAACCATCAAGAAAGAAAGCGTCTTCTTCGTGCCGGGCGATGGGGCTCCCGGCTCACACGTGCTCGAAGTCGATCCATCGGGCCACAGCATCGTGGGCATTTCCGGGTTTCATGAGGCCTTCAAGACGGGTCCTCAAGAGGCCATGGATGTGCAGCTTGTTGCCCATGTCGCTACGGGCCAGATTGCGTTCATATCTCGCTACTCGACGTGGGCATCGTCGCAGGGCCTGGCACAGACCGTGTCCGCCTTTGTCGATGGCGCATCCAACATGCTCGCGGCGATCGGAGTACCGGCGGGTGTTGCAGTGGCATTGATGGGTGTGCTTGTGGCGTCTTTCGCAGGCACGACGTTGGACTCGGCGTGTCGGCTGCAGCGTTATGTGGTGCAGGAGTTGGCGGGGACGTTCTTGCGGAAACGCGGGCCGGGCGAGTGTGTGGCGTGCGGGTACGACCTACGTGGCAACGAAAGCGGCGCGTGCCCCGAGTGCGGCACAACGATCGAGCAATATCCCCAACGAGCCGCGACCGTGAGGGAGCGGGGCATGCTTGCGGATGATTCACTTGAAGCAAGCGATGC
>DAIOEG010000230.1:0-4787 GCA_036746415.1 Phycisphaera sp.
GAGAGGGGGTTACACGTGGTCTTGCGTGGGCAGGCACATCGGCAGGGGGCACCACGATTGGAGCACGCTGGCGGCGGGTGGCAGGTTCAGCGTCATCGTGGGCGAGCCGGGGCCGAAGAGGAGTCGGAGCATCTGATCGGGCGTTGTGGTGATGTCGGCCGGGCCGTCGTGCGATGTGCAGGTTGCCAGGACGCCTTCGACGCGCAGCTGAAAACACGGACCCGCGGTGCGTGCGCGTGTTGCAGCGTCAGCCAGGCGTTCACGACCTTTGGCCAGTCCTTGATGCGCCAGTTGTACGCATCGCTGTAGGTCGTGTTGTCGGCACAGGCAGATAGCGCGCGTGACACGGGGCCCGGCAGGGCCGGTGTGTGGAAGGTGGGCCACTGCGAAGTCGATTGTTCTGCGAGTGCGCGGACGAGGCCGAGCGTGTCGGCGGGAGTTGCTGCGACGAGTTCGCTGGTCGTCGAGCCGTCGCTGCTGGTGGAGGCGTATGCCACAACTCGGCCCTGGCCGTCGAGGCCGGCCCGGGCGGTGTGGTGGTGGTTGCGGAGGTGACGCGGGAAGGCCTGGGCTGTGCGGATGCACGCGGTGGGCGTGGCGTTATGCAGGGCATGCATCGCGCGCAGGTGCGGGTCGTTTTCGTGTGTGACGTGATGGAGCGTGAGGGGGGTTGCGTTGTGCAGGTCGTGCTTGAGCGCGCGTTTATCGAGGGTGAACTTGAGCGTTGTGCCGCCGACCTCGTAGCCCCAGTAGCGGTAGCGTTGGCGTTGCCCGCCCAGCCACGAGAGGTCGTAGCCGGCGTGGTCGATCTCGCGGACGGCGTGGTCCATGAGGATGCGCATGAGGCCCTCGCCACGACAAGCGGGATCGACGCTGACGCCGCCGATGCCCGCGATGCGGAGCGTTGTTGGGCCGACGCACTGGGTGATGGGGAACACGCCGACGATGGCTTTGATGTGGCCGTCGCGCTGGATGGCGTAGTTGCAGCGCATGTGTTCATCGGTGGGCTGATAGATGGCGGGCAGGAGGTGTCGAAAGTCGTGCGGCCGATGCTCGCCAAAGACGCGGTCGAGGAACGCCAGCGCGGGGTCGTAGTCGTTGGCTGACAGTTGCACGATGGTGTCAGGCATGGAGCGCGTCCTGTTGGAGTCAGCATCACCGTGGCGGCAACGCGGGTTCAGTCAACCCGGGCTTCAAGAGCTTGTGTGAAAACGATCGGGTTACACCGCCACCGCCGCCTCGTTCAGCACCGTGCGGTCGATGGCTTCGGCGATGCGGTGCAGTTGCTGGATAAGTGTGGTGAGTGCGGCGGGTGTGATGCTCTGCGCGCCGTCGGTCCAGGCGTGCTTGGGGTCGACGTGCATCTCGATGGCGAGGCAGTCGGCCCCTGCGGCGAGGGCGGCCTTGGCCATGGCGGGGACCAGGTGCGCCTTGCCCGTGCCGTGCGAGGGGTCGATGACGACGGGCAGGTGCGTGCGTTCCTGCAGCTCGGGGACGGCCGAGAGCGAGAGGGTGTTGCGGGTGTGGTCTTCGAAGGTGCGGATGCCGCGTTCGCAGAGCAGGACCTGTTTGTTGCCAGCGCTCAGGATGTATTCGGTGGCTTGCAGGTACTCGTCGAGTGTCATGGACATGCCGCGCTTGAGAAGCACGGGCTTGGGCTGATCGCCGCAGGCCTCGAGGAGCTTGAAGTTCTGACAGTTGCGCGTGCCGATCTGGAGGCAGTCGGCGTACTTGCTGACGATGGCGACGTCGCTTGGCGTGAGGACTTCGGTGACGACCGGCAGGCCTGTGGCGGCGCGGGCGGCGGCGAGCATCTTGAGGCCGTCCTCGCCGTAGCCCTGGAACGCGTAGGGGTTGGTGCGCGGCTTGAAGGCCCCGCCACGCAGGAGGTGCGCGCCCGCTTGTTTGACGGCGTGCGCAGCGGCGACGATGGCGTCTTCACCCTCGACACTGCAGGGGCCCGCGATGATGGGGACGTGTATCCCGCCGATGGTGACGGCCTGCGACTGCGTGGCTGGCCCGCCGAGGGTGATGCGGGAGCGTTGCTTGGGGTCCACCTTGGCGGCGAGCTTGTAGGGGTGGAGGATCTGCATGACGCGGTCGACGCCGGCGCACTGCTCGAGCTTGCTGCCGTCGATCTTGCGTTCATCGCCGATGACGGCCACGACGGTCAGCTCCGTGCCGACGATGGGGTGGTCCTGCAGGCCCATCTCTCGGACGAGCGAGCAGACCTGGCCAACTTGTTCTGTGGTCGCGTGTGTTTTCATAACGATGATCATCGGGGGTGCCTTTCAACGGCTTGTCGGAGCGATCGAAACAGTGCGACCATTAAAAAACCCCGACGCTTGCCGCGTCAGGGTTCGTTCCGCTCCAAGGTGATGGTGACGGTCAGACAGCCCACGACACGGCATGTGGCCGGGGTCGCCAAAAGTACGCAAAAAAGAGGGGGCTGGCTGCCGACATGCGATTAGTATGCCCGATGCGGTGCAGGTGTCAACCCCTGTATCGGCAAGCGATCGTGGCGAGTACTGCATGAGTTCGGCACGAGTTTTGCCTGCTCACCCCATCGGCATCCCTGAGGTCATGGGTCATCGGAGATCGATGCCCGGCGGTGCGCTCGAACAAGACATTCAGTTAGGAATGGAGAATATGCATAGACACGCAGAGGACCTGGAACTATCTGAGGGAACAGATCGGCTTTCACGGCTGGCGGCGTATTCGCTGGCGGCGGCGTCGGCCGTGGGGGCGGCGGGCGTCGCGTCGGGCGAGATCGTCTATTTCGGCGGCTCGGGGATCAGCATCTCCTCCGGCGGCTTCCTGCAGTTCGACGTGAATCAGGACTCACTCTACGATTTCAAGCTCAAGAATTACGCGAACGCCTTTGGCTCATACGAGAGCTACATGGGGGCTGAGGCACCGTTCCTGGGCGGCAAATTCGTTGGATTCACCTCCGTATTCAGCTACATCTCTGCTCTGTCAGCCGGCGCGACCATCGACAGCACCACCACCAACGTCACCCTGGGCAGCATGGCCTTTGGCCCGCAAAACCCCAATGCCCAGTTCAACACTGCAAACTCCGCCTACATGGGCTTTGCTTTCGGGCTGGGGGCCACCCCGGATATCCATTATGGCTGGGCACGGGTGACGATCAACCAGTCGCAGGGGCTGTTCAGTGTCGAAGACTGGGCCTACGAAAATCAGGCCGGTGTGGGCATCCAAGCGGGCGCGATCCCCGAGCCGGGTACCCTTGGGCTCCTGGCGGCGGGGGCTTTGGGCCTCACGCAGATGCGCAATCGGCGCGCAGCAGTGTTGAAATGATGAAAAATGAGGCGTCGCCCGGCCCCCTTGAAACAGGAGGCCGAGCATTCTTTTGGGGATCGGTCCGTGTCTGGACCTGTGTGAGCCGCAGCGATGAAACCCTCGTGTCCTGAGCGTTTGGCGCGGCGGGTCCTGATTGTTGGTTGGGACGCCGCCGACTGGGGCATCGCCCGGCCCTTGATGCGGGTGGGGCTGATGCCGACGCTTTCAGCGATGGTGCAGCGTGGCATGAGCGGGAACATCGCCACGCTCGAGCCCATGCTCTCGCCGATGCTGTGGACCTCCATCGCCACCGGGCACACCGCCGACGCTCACGGGATTCACGGCTTCACCGAGCCGGCCCCCGATGGCTTATCGGTTCGGCCCGTCAGCGCGCGGTCCCGCCGTCGAAAAGCCATCTGGAACATCGCCAGCCAGTCGGGGCTGACCAGCCAGGTCGTGGGGTGGTATGCCACGCAGCCCGCCGAGCCGATCCAAGGCGTGGTCGTGGCCAACCACTTCGAGTCGCCCGTCGCCGGTGCCCAAGAGCCCTGGCCGGTGCCCGTGGGGGCGGTGCATCCAGCCGATCGTGGTCAGGAGCTTGCCGCGTTGCGGGTGCATCCTTCGGAGCTGGACGCATCGGCGTTGCTGCCTTTCGTACCTCGCTTGGCCGAGGCGGTGGAGCGGTTCCCGCAACTGGTTCACAAGCTGAGGGTGCTGCTGGCGCAGACGGCCTCTGTCCACGCGGTCGCCACGCACCTGCTGGCAGAGCCGTGCTGGGATCTTGCCGCCGTGTACTACGAGGGGATCGACCGCGTTGCCCATGCGTTCATGCCGATGCACCCGCCAAGGATGGAGCACGTGGACGAAGCTTCGTTTGAGCTTTTCTGCGGGGTGATGGAGGGCATCTACCGGTTCCACGACATGATGCTCGAAGCCCTGATGACGATCGCTGGGGAAAGCACGACGGTGCTGCTGCTCAGCGACCACGGCTACTACCACGACGTCCTCCGGCCCGACCCGCGCGAGGGCTTCTCAGAGCCGACCGATTGGCATCGACCCATGGGGATGCTCGCCGTCGCGGGCCCGGGTGTGCGATCCGGCGGGACGATTTACGGCGCTTCGCTGTTGGACGTGGCACCCACGGTGCTCCGGCTTTTGGGGCTGCCGCCGGGTAGCGATATGCCCGGTCGGCCGTGGATCGAAGCGCTGGACCGGACGATCGAGCCGGCGCGGATCCTCAGTTGGGAAGCGGTGCCCGGCCCCAGCGGCCAGCTACCCGACGATGCCGCCGAAGACCCCGCCTCGGCCCGCGCCGCGATGCAACAGCTCATCGACCTTGGATACATCGATCCGCCCTCGGAAGACGACACCGACACTGTCAGGAACACCCTCGTTTGCAACACGCTGAACCTCGTCGCCGCCCTGATCAGCCGCCGCAGGTTCGATGATGCGCTCGAAGAATTACGACGCCTCCCCGAGCCGTACCG
>DAIOEG010000231.1:0-3334 GCA_036746415.1 Phycisphaera sp.
CGACGGCTACACCTACACCCTCGAAGAAGTCGGTCGGATCTTCAAAGTCACACGTGAACGCGTCCGGCAAGTCGAAGCCAAAGCCATCCGAAAACTCCAACACCCCGTCCGAGCCCGCAAACTCGCCGGCTTCCTCGACGGCAACTACGAAGAAGACATGAACTAACAATCCATCTTCAACCCAACACCACCAAAGCCCACGTTCAACGAACGTGGGCTTTTTCATCATCCGCAAAACCCAACACACCGGCCCGCCACACCGACCGCAACACCTCACGCATCGCCGGGTAATTCAACATGAAGTCATGCGACCACGAACGCCCCGGCGGGTCGGGCATCCACTTCCACAAAAACGCGCCCACCACCGCTGGCTCGCGCTCCAGCGCCTCAAGAGCGATGCGCATGCAACGCAGCTTCAAATCCGCCAACGCCGCCGCCCGCGCTGCATCGCTAGGCGTATCGCCAAGACGGTGATACGTCCACGGCTCATACGCCGACACCGCCGTGGGCGCATACCCAAGCTCCGTGAACACAACTGGCCGGCCGTGCTTCTGCGACAACGCCCGCATTCGCACCATCACCGACGACCAACCCGCGCGCAGCTCCGCGTCATCGGGCACGTGCGACGGCCCCTGATCCGTCAACGGGAAATACGCCTGCACACCGATCGCGTCCAGCGCATCCCAGAACGTCACCTGCTCGTACTCATCGAAGTTTGCCGCATACGTCACCGGCCCGCTGTACACCTCACGCACCGCCGCGATCACCTTCCGCCAACGCGCATCATTCGCCAGCGTCGTTATCTTCACCATCTCACAACCCACGCTGTACGCATCTGCGCCCGCACGCTCCGCAAGCGCCGCCTGCTCGACGTTCCAACGCTCATACTCAAGCCAGAAGCGCTCTATCGCTGCTGCATCGTCAAACTCAATCGCGCCCCGCCACGAGAACCGCGAACCCCAGTACGCAAGGTGCGGATTCACAAGCAGCTTCATGCCCCGCTCGTACGCCAGTTGCACGGGCACAGTCACGATCGACTCGGGCGCGGTGCCGTATCGCCCGCCGCCGACGGAGCCATCCTCACCAATCGCCGCATACGGATGGATCGCGACCCAGTTGCCGCCGGCCTCGGCGATCGCATCCAGCGTCCCCGCCATGTCAGGCCCGTCCCACTCGTTGGGCCCCCACCGATGACACGACACGGTGACACCCCGCACACGCTCCGCATGCGACACCTCGCTATACACCAGCCCCAACACCATCGAAAGCAGCAGCATCCGCACGACTTGATCCTACCCGCATCCACCATCGATCCTTCACCACTCACTATCCAACATCCACCAACCCCATCGCCGCGCCAAGCTGCTTCTCCACGACTTTGCGCAAGAGCGCGTGCTCGCTCTTCTCCAGGGTCGGGTCGTCCTTCACGACCCGCTCCGCATCGCCCTTGGCCAGCCGCAGCAGGTCCATGTCGTGCACGAGGTTGGCCACGCGCAGCCCCGTGTCGCCCGACTGGCGCGAGCCAAGCAGCTGACCCATGCCGCGGATCTCAAGGTCGAGCTCCGCGACCTTGAACCCGTCATTGGTGGAGGCGATCGCGTCCATTCGAAGCTTCGCGTCGTCCGTCGTCGGCTGGGCAATGAACACACACAAGGGTTTGCGGCGCGGGCTGCCCCGACCGATCCGGCCGCGCAGCTGGTGCAGCTGCGCCAACCCGAAACGCTCCGCGTGCTCCACCACCATCACGCCCGCGCGCGGCACATCCACGCCGACCTCGATCACCGTCGTCGCCACCAGCACCTGAGACTGCCCCGATCGGAAACGCTCCATCACGCGCTGACGCTCCTCGGGCTTCAACCGCCCGTGCCCGTCAGACACCTCGACGCCCTCAAAAAAACGTTCCCGCAGCATCTGCGCATGCTGCATCACGCTCTTGAGCACGCCCCGGGCCGTCCCGCCCTCGCCCTGCTCCTGCTCCCACATCTCACGCTCGTTCGGCTCGTGATCGATCGTCGGCACCACCACGAACGCCTGCTCACCCTCATCCACGCGCTTGCGAACATACGCGTACACCTCATCGCCCTTCTCTGGCGGCACCACCTTGTTCACGCACGCCACCCGACCCGGCGGGAGCTCATCCAGCACCGACACGTCCAAGTCACCAAACAGCGTCAGCGACAGTGTGCGCGGGATCGGCGTTGCGGTCATCACCAGCGTGTGCGGCACGCACTTGTCATCCTTGCCGTTGCCGCTGCGCAGCCGGGCGCGCTGCTGTACGCCGAAGCGGTGCTGCTCATCGATCACCACCACCGAAAGGTCTTTGAAAACAAGCGATTCTGACAGCAGCGCGTGCGTGCCCACCACGACCTCGACGCTCCCATCTGCCACGCCCGCGCGGTCTTCATCACGGCGACCCGTCACGAGTCCCACACGCACGTTCGACCCTGCGAGCATCGCGCTGATCGACGCGAAGTGCTGCTCGGCGAGCAGCTCGGTGGGGGCCATGAGCGCCGCCTGCCGACGCTCCGCCACCGCCATGAGCATCGCGTAGAGCGCGACCACCGTCTTGCCCGAGCCGACATCGCCCTGCAGCAACCGGTTCATCGGCCGGGGCCGTTGCAGGTCCGTCGCGATCTCCGCCACCACACGTCGCTGCGCCGCTGTCAACTCAAACTTGAACCGCCCACGGATGTGCCGATCGATCGCTTCGCTGAACCGCAGCGCCGGCGCTTTCAACGCGCGCTCGACATACGCACGCTTGACCGCAACGCCCAGCTGCAACATGAGCAGCTCGTTGTACGCCAGCCGACGCCGACCGCTCCCCGCCTCATCGCCGTGGGCTGGCAGGTGCATCATGCGGTACGCCTCCTGCAACGTCGGCATCTGGTTTCGCTGCGCCCATTCAGCCGGCAGCGGGTCCACCACCTGCGGCAGCAGCGCGGGCAACACCTGCTGCATCAGCCGCTCGATCACCACCGAACTCAACCCCTCCGTCGACGGATACACCGGCCGGACCCGCGACTCACCCACCACCACCCCATCAACCCCCGCCCCATCATCCGGGGGAACAAGCTCCCACTGCGGGTTCACCATCTGCGGATAGCCCATGTAACTCGCGAGCTTGCCCCGCACCTTCAGCGACAGCCCCGGCCGGATCTTGTCCCGAAGATACCCCGCCGCAAACCACGTCAACCGAAGCGACCCCGACGCATCTTTAAGGACCGCCTCAAATCGCGCTTTCTTCCCCGGCCCCGACCCGGGCACAAAACGTACCACCTCCACGATCCCCCGCGACGCCCCACTCCCCTCCTCCGGCAAGCCCGCGATGCTCCCC
>DAIOEG010000231.1:3344-4749 GCA_036746415.1 Phycisphaera sp.
GCGCCGGCGCCTCCGCGCGCCCGGCCTTCGCCAGCGTCTCCACCACCTCCGAAAGCCGGGGCGGCGCAGCGCCGCTCCCCTCCTCCGGCAATCCCGCGATGCTCCCCTCCCCGTGCTCCAACTCGTATCGCATCGGAAAATGACGCAGCAAATCACCCGCCCGCTCCACCCCCAACCGCTTCAAAGCACGCACGCGCGACGCACCCACCCCGTGCAACTCGCTCACCGGTGTCGACAGCTTGATCCCGTTGTGCTCCAACGCATCCGGCATCAAACGAGTCTAACGGAGCACAGGGAAGTGACCAGTGGCCAGTCAAAACAACAAGCATGGGGAAGTGGCCAGTGACCAGTCCAAGCAAACACACAGGCCATCCAACTCCCCACTGCCTCCACTGGACACTGGACACTTGCCACTCCCCCACCCTACAGCACCCCCTTGGTCGACGGCACCTCATCCCCCGTCACCGCCACCGCCTCCCGCAATGCCCGGCCAAACGCCTTGAACACCGCCTCGGCCATATGGTGATTGTTGCTCCCCCAGGGCACCTCGATATGCAGGTTCATCTTCGCGCTGTTTGCCACCGCGTTGAAAAACTCCTGCACCAGCTGCACATCAAACTTCCCGATGGTTTCGCCTGCGATCACCGGCGGGTCGATCCCGTACCCCACCCAAGGCACCTTGAACACCAGCGCAGGTCGGCCGGACAAGTCCAGAGCCACCCGCGCCAGCGACTCGTCCATCGGCACAGCCGATGACCCGTAACGCTCGATCCCACGCTTGTCGCCCAACGCCCGGTCCAGCGCGTTCCCAAGCGCAATGCCCACGTCCTCCACCGTGTGGTGGTCGTCGATGTGACGGTCACCCACGCACGACACCTCCAGCGTGAGTCGCCCGTGCTTGGCCACGTGCGTCAACATGTGGTCGAAAAAACCAACGCCTGTCCCGATCTTCGGCAAGCCCTTGCCCGCCACATCCAGATCAAGCATCAACGCGATCTTGGTCTCATTCGTGTCCCTCTTCACACCCGTCTGACGCGCCATCACAACCTCCATTCAAACACTCAAAAAACAACCAGCCCTCGTCACGCCGACGCGAAGGGCGCTTCGCCCGAAGCGTCTGGCAGCCCCCCACCACACCACACCTTTCACCGCCCCATCACCTCATCCACACCCCTGAGCAACGCGTCATCCTGCTCTGGTGTCCCCACCGTGATCCGCAGCCGATCCGCCAACTCCTCCACGCTAAAATAACGGATCAGGATGTCACGCGCCTTCAGGCCTTCGTAGATTGCCTTTGCACCAGGCCCGCTCTCAGGAGGGGTGCACAAAACGAAGTTGCTCTGGCTGTCCGCGACCTCGAAGCCGCGCTCACGCAGCTTTGAGGTCAACCGCGAGCGTTCCGCTT
>DAIOEG010000232.1:0-4736 GCA_036746415.1 Phycisphaera sp.
GCTGTACTACCTCCGCGACCGCGTGGGCAAGAGCCGTCGCCTCCGCGACAAGCGGCGCGGCCTCGACACGCTCAGCAAGCAGCAGGAGGCGTTCACCGCCGACCAAGCCGCCGCGAAGGCGTGATCGCTCCGCACTTCAATTGAACCTTCACACAACGCCCCGCCTTCAAAAGCAGGGCGTTGTCATTGTGTGACCCAGCACCCCCCTTCTCCCACGCCGACGCTGAGCGAGTCCGCAAGCGACGCGTCTGGCCTGTCTTCCAGTGTGAGTGGGGAGTCGGGAATGGGGAGTGGTCTGAAAATACATGCATGGATTCAGACCATTCCCCAATCGCCACTCCCCACTCCCCCGTTGCCCCTCACTCCCCATCTACTACGATGCCCCCCCGATGTCCGACCACACGCCACCGCCGACCGACCCGCTCTCCGTGACCCCCGCCCCCGCCCCCGCCCCGACCGCAGAGGCCGACGACACGCCCGAGCACCGCAGCCGGATCCTTGCCGATCGCTTCGCCAAGCTGCAGAAGCTCCGCGATGAGTTCCACATCGACCCCTACGGCCAGCGGACCGACGGCCTCACCGCCCTGCTCGACGCCCGCCAGCAATACGACCCGCAAGCCGACGCCGACCACAAGGCCGACGACTCGCAGGACGCCCGCCCCGTCGTGCGCGTCGCCGGCCGGGTGATGCAGCACCGCGTCATGGGCAACCTGATTTTCATGCTGCTGCGCGACGCGACGGGCGACCTGCAGATCGCGGTGTCCAAGAAGGCCGTCGGCCCCGAGTGCTTCAAGCTCGCCAAGGCCGTGGACCTCTCCGACATCGTCTGCGCAACAGGCCCGCTGGGCTCCACCAAGACCGGCGAGCTGACGCTGTGGGCGGGCGCGGAGAAGGGGTCAGGGGCCGAGGGGCAAAGCGGTCAAGGGGGAGAACAAGAATCTCAAACCCATGCCTCTGCTCCGCACTCAGCCCCTCAGCCTCTCAGCCCCTCAGCCCCTTTCCAACTCCTCACCAAGTCCCTCGCGCTGCCGCCCGGGAAGTTTCACGGCCTCACCGACCCCGAGCAGCGCTACCGCAAGCGCTACGTCGACCTGTACGCCAACCCCGAAGCCATGCGGCTCATGCAGATGCGCATCCGCATCATTGATGCGATGCGCGACTACCTGCGCAGCCGAGGCTTCCTGGAGGTCGAGACGCCCATGCTCCAGCCGATCCACGGCGGGGCCGCCGCTCGCCCGTTCAAGACGCACCACAACGCGCTCGACATGCCGCTCTACCTGCGCATCGCGCCCGAGCTCTACCTCAAGCGCCTCCTCGTCGCCGGCATGACCAAGGTCTTCGAGATCAACCGCAACTTCCGAAACGAAGGCATCAGCCCGCGACACAACCCCGAGTTCACCATGATCGAGGCCTACGAGGCCTACGGCAGCTGGGAAACCATGGCCGACCTCGTCGAAGACATGATCTGCACCGTGGCGGAGAAGGTCTGTGGGTCGCTGGTGTTGAACCACGAAGACGCGAAGGGCACGCAAAAGACGATCAACCTCACGCGCCCTTGGAAGCGCGCCCGCATGGACGCGCTCGTCGAAGAGCGCACTGGTTGGAAGTTCAACCACCACACGATCAGTGAGGAAGTAGCGTCCCGGCTCCGCCGCACGTACAAAGACAAGGACCTCAAGTTCGACGGCACCGCGGCCGAGCAACTCGTCGAGGTCTACGAAAAGCTCGTCGAGCCCACGCTCATCGACCCGTGCTTTGTCACGCACGTGCCCAGCGTCATCATCCCGCTCGCCAAGAAGAACGCGCAGGACCCCTTCTTCGCCGACGTGTACGAGCTCGCCATCAACGGCCAGGAGATCAGCCCCGGCTACTCCGAACTCAACGACCCAAGCGTGCAAGAAGCCAACTTCCGCGGCCAAGTCGGCGACCGTGAAGAGCAGCAGCAAGTCGATGAAGACTTCCTCGAAGCCCTTCGCGTCGGCATGCCACCCGCCGGCGGCATGGGCCTGGGCATCGACCGCCTCGTCATGATGCTCACCGGCGCCACCAGCATCCGTGATGTGCTGTTCTTCCCGTTGATGAAGCCGGAGGGGAAGAGTTGAATCGCCAAGACGCCAAGGAAGCCAAGACCCGCCAAGAGCCCGATGCGCAGATCGATGAACTTGCGCACGCCGTGATCGGAGCCGCCATCCAGGTGCATCGTGAACTCGGGCCGGGGTTTCTTGAAGCTGTGTACCGGCGTTCTCTGGCGATCATGCTGAACGAAATGGGTTACCAAGCCACTGAAGAAGAACCCGTCGATGTCTATTTCCACGGCCACCTTGTCGGGCAAGGGAAGATCGACCTGTGGGTCGCAGAGCGCCTCGTTGTTGAACTCAAGGCAACCGAACAACTACACCCGATCCACAAAGTGCAGACACGGTCCTACGTCAAAGCCAAAAAGGAAATACTCGGGCTCCTCATCAACTTCAATGCGCCGCACTTAAAAGATGGAATCGTTCGAGTCATCGATTCTGCATGACCCCCTTGGCGGAGCTTGGCCCCCTTGGCGTCTTGGCGATTCCCTGCTGAAACATGTACAAATACCTCCTCATCTCGAAGTACCTCACGCGCAAGCTCGCGCCGCTCTCGGCCGCTCTCGCGGTCACGCTCTGTACCGCAATGGTCATCGTGGTCATCTCCATCATGGGCGGGTTCCTCGACATGCTCCGCGACTCGGCCAAAAACATCACGGGCGACCTCGTGCTCATGAGCTACGGGCTGCAAGGGTTCGAACACTACGAAGACCTCATCGCCCGGCTCCAAGCCCTGCCCGGCGTCGAAGTCGCCATGCCCGTCGTCGAGTCCTACGGCCTCATCAACTTCGGCGACGACGCCATCCCAGTGCAGATCCGCGGCGTGGACTTCAACAAGCTCGATCAGATCAACGGCTTCCGCTCGTCTCTCGAATGGGACAACGCCCAAGTCCGCGAACGACTCGCCGAGATGGGCCTGTCCTCACTGGGCGACACCGCCCCGATCGCCGACCCATTTTCCCATGATTTTCAAGGCGAAGCGGCACCCGACGCACTGCTGCCCATGGTCATCGGCATCGAGGTCAACCCGTACCACCGACGCGACGACCAGGGCAACTACGACATGCGCAACGCGTGGGTCGGCGGGCGCACCACCCTCACCGTCGTGCCCCTGAGCGAACGCGGCACCATCGGCGCCTACGAACCGACACGCCAACGCTTCATCGTCAGCAACGAGTTCAAGAGCGGCCTCTACGACGTCGATCGCCAGACCGTGACCGTCCCCTTCCACGTCCTGCAACGCATGCTGCAGATGCAAGCACGCACGACCACGCAGGGCTTCGACCCGCTCACCGGCGAGGGCGGAAAGACCACGCAGCTGCCGGGCCGAGCGAACCAGATCGTCATCCGGCTAGCGCCCACCGTTGCGCTGGCGGACGGTGCGGCCCTTGTCGAAAACGAACTGATCGCGTACCAGAAACAACACCGCGATCGCGCGGTCCCCCGCGTGCTCACATGGGAACAGGTCCACGGCCAGCTCATCGGCGCAGTACAAAACGAGAAAGGCATGGTGACGTTCCTCTTCATCGTCATCAGCGCCGTTGCGGTCGTGATGGTGGCCACCACGTTCTTTGTCATCGTGCAGCAGAAGACCCGGGACATCGGCATCCTGCGCGCGATCGGTGCATCGCGCCTCGGTGTCCTGATGCTGTTCCTGGGCTACGGCCTGTCGATCGGCGTCATCGGCGGGACGCTCGGCCTGCTCGGCGCGGTGCTGCTTGTCAACAACCTCAACACGGTGCAGACGTTCCTCGCGTCGTCGCTGGGCGTGACGGCGATGCTGCTCGCACCGCCGATCGTCGGGGCCATCGTCGGCGCAGCGATCGCGGTGCTCATCGGCTTCGTTCAACAGCGCATGCTGTGGTGGCTCGCCCGGCTCGTGCCCGTGTGTATCGTACTTTGCCTCGTGCCCGCGGCGTTGTCGCTGCTGTTGATCGACGGCTGGGCGTCGTGGCTGAACACCAACATCCGCTTTGTGATGTGGGACCCGCAGACGTATTTCTTCGACCGCATCCCGGGGCGTGTGGACCCGTTTGAAGCGCTGCCGATTGTCGCGGGCGCGGTGCTGAGCAGCGTGCTTGGGGCCGTGGTGCCTGCGCTGGTCGCGTCCGCCAAACGCCCGGTCGATGCGCTGCGGTATGAGTAAACCGTTGAATCGCCAAGACGCCAAGGGGGCCAAGGCCCGCCAAGACAAAGGCATGGTCTTCAAACTTGGCGGCACTTGGCCCCCTTGCCATCTTGGCGATGAACACTCTTGCAGATCACCCCATGACCACACCCACACTTCTTACCGCCAAGCGTGTCACCAAGGTCTTCCGCACCGGTATGGGGGTTGAGCTGCCCGTGTTGCGCGGCGTTGATGTCGAGCTGCGCGCGGGTGAGATGCTTGCGATCCTCGGACGCTCCGGCTCGGGCAAGAGCACGCTCCTGCACCTGCTCGGCGGGCTGGACCAGGCGACCACCGGCGAGGTGCGCTTCAAAGACGAGGCGATCGCGCAGTGGTCGGAGCTGACGCTCGACCGCTTCCGCAACCGCCACGTGGGCTTTGTGTTTCAGTCGTACCACCTGCTGCCCGAGCTGTCGGCGATCGAGAACGTGATGTCGGCCGGGATGATCGGCTGGGGCTTGCTTTCGTGGATGAAACGACGCGCGAGCGTTCGG
>DAIOEG010000233.1:0-4044 GCA_036746415.1 Phycisphaera sp.
CCGATGCGGTCCTTCACGCTGGAGAGCGGGTTGAAGAACTCGCACTTGACGTAGATCGTCGAGCCGTTCTGCGGGGCCAGCCGTTTGAGCTTGATCAGCGGCGTGTTGCCGACGGTGGAGAGGATCGAGTCGTAGGCGGTCCCGTGGAGCAGTCGTGGCGTGTCGGCGGTGGCGGCGGGCATGGGCGTGTCTCTGGTTGAGCGGAGGGTGATGGGTCATCGTCAAACGTCGCGAGCAATCGTAGGCGGGCCAGCCGGAAGCGCCAAACCATCCGACACGCCACCACATCCCGACCTGTATCATCCACCTCATGACGAGCGCAGCCCCGGCCGTTGAACCGACTCCGCGTGCAAGGCCGGCCTGTCGTCGTATCGTTGTCCGTTGGGTCCGCCTGCTGGCGGTGCTGATCGCGTGTTACTGGGGGCTGGCCGCGTGCTCGCAGCGCGCCATGCTCTACCCCGCGCAGTTCAGGCCGGCCGTGCCCGCGCTACGACTGCCCGAACGCGCGCGCGTCCTCTCTGTCACCCACGAACAGGGCCAGACCCACGCCTACTTCTACCTCGGCCTGGGCGTGTCCCCCACGCAGCCCGGCCCGGCCGTCCTCTACTCCCACGGCAACGCGGAACTCATCGAGGACTACGCCGGCGGCCTCCCCGGCTGGAATATCCGCGGCGTCAGCGTCCTCATCACCGAGTACCGCGGCTGCGGCAACTCCGACGGCAACCCCACCCTCGACACCATCACCGCCGACCACGTCGCCTTCTACGACCTGCTCGCGCAGCAACCCGAGGTCGACCCCGACCGCATCGTCCTCCACGGCCGATCGATGGGCGGCGGCATCGTCGCCGAGCTCGCCCGACAACGCCCCGGCGCTGCGCTCATCCTCGAAAGCACCTACACCTCGATCGCCGACTTCGCCAAGCAATTGCTCGTGCCGAGTGTCTTTGTGAAAGACAACTGGGACGTCACCCAAACGCTCCGCCAATACCCCGGCCCCGTCGTCCTCCAGCTCTCACCCACCGACGAGATCATGCCCCAGTGGATGCTCGACAAGAACCGTGATGCCAGCCCACAGGCCCTGATCCTCACATACGACGTCAGCCACCACGCTCCGATGCCCGATGTCTTTTATGAAGACGCCGCGCAACACCTCCGACAACTCGGCGTGTTGCCCTCGCAAAACGCGGGACTACAATCGCCCTTCCCTACGAACCATCCCTGACGAGCACACTTAAGGAGCCACGCCATGACCGAACGTCCCGCCGCCACCACCCTCAAGGGCAACCCGATGACCCTGCTGGGCGCTGAAGTCAAAGCCGGCAGCGCCGCGCCGGCCTTCAAGCTCAAGGCCACCGACATGTCCGACAAGACCCTCGCCGACTACAAGGGCAAGGTCAAGATCATCAGCACCGTCCCCTCGCTCGACACCCCCGTGTGCGACACCGAGACCCGACGCTTCAACACCGAAGCCGACAAGCTCGGCGGCGACATCGTCGTCCTCACCGTCAGCGTGGACCTGCCCATGGCCATGAAGCGCTGGTGCGGCGCGGCAGGCGTCGACAAGGTCCACTGCCTCTCCGATTACCTCGACCACGACTTCGGCACCGCCTACGGCGTGCGCATCAAGGAGATCGGCCTGCTCGCCCGGTCCATCTTCGTCGTGGACAAAAACGACAAAGTGACCTACGTCCAACTCGTCAAAGAAGTCGCGGATGAGCCGGACTACAACGCCGCCCTCGCCGCCGCCAAAGCAGCGCTGTAACACAACGCGTCGAGTCATTTGATTGTGTAGCCGGCGAGTTCACTCGCCGGTCGTGATGTTTCCGCACACATGACGCGTGCTGACCACGGCAGATGCTGAATGGCGTGCTGCTGTCGAGTTGGTTGTTGCGGTGAACCGTCGTTGATGCCAACCGCTGAAGCGGGTCGTGCATGCGCGGATGTGCGCGTGAAGAACTTGCCCACGACGCGTTGAATGCATGCGGCGGTGTCGCGCGTTTACGGCTGATCGAGGTCGAATGCTTCTTCGGGGTCGAAGTAGTCGGCGAGCTGTTCGAGGTCGAAGAAGCGGGGGCGGACCTTGGCGGGGTCGCCGGTGGCGGACTTGAGTTCGAGGGTCATGCTGGCCTGCTCGTCACTGGTGAGGAACATCGCCTTCGCGGGCAGCGTGTAGGTCGCGGGTGGGGCGGGGGTGTCGGCCTGGCCTTGCAGGATGACGCGGACCTGCGTGGCTTGGAACGTGGTCGCGCCTTGAAGTCGGCAGACGATGGCGGACCGGCCCCGGCTGTCGAGCAGGTCGACGCGGACCGGCCGGGCCGTCGTGGGGTCCAACAGCATCCGCACGCCAAGCGCGGGCGGCTCGATCAGGTAGTAGCCCTGCACGAGCTCGACGGCGGGGTGGTCTGGCGTGTTGCTTGCATCGATGGGCAGCAGGCCCAGGAGCAGGGGCACGGCATCGGGCTTCACGGGCAGGGGCAGGGGTTGCTGCCCGGCGCTTTGGCCTAAGTGGATGTGCTGGCCGAAGTAGAGCTTGCCGTCTTTGTGCAGGTCGGTGAAGAGCCAGTAGAAGGTCTCGTTGCTGCCGGCCCAGAGGACGGTGTTGCCTAGCGCTTCGACCGAGAGGGCGGTGTTGAGCGGGCGTTCGAAGGCGAGGACGCCGTCGCCCGACTCGCGTCGGACCCGGTTGTCTTCGCGCCAGCGCACTTCGACCTTGGTGCGGGCGAAGAAGCGGTCCAAGCCCGTGATATTGGCGTTGTAGCGTGCGATTAGGTCGGCGTAGGTCGGGAGCGGCGCAACGTTGACCTTTGCATCAGGCAACGTCGAGAGCGTCAGCGTGTCGCTGGGCGCTTTGCAGCCGTGAAGGCAGAGCAGCAGCGGCAGCGCGGCGAGCAGGGCGGTGCTGCACCGTTGCGAACGCATATTCCGGGGGGGGTGGTGTGGCATCAGAGTTCTGCTTCGAGGATCTCGCCGAGTTGTTCGGTGACTTGTCGCATGCCGTCTTCGTCGAGCTTGGGGTCCAGGACGCGGAGGGTGTTGGCGTCGTCCCATTTGCCGAAGTGCCCTTTGGTGACGTCGAGCTTGGGGGTGAAGTGCCAGTACTCGAGTGTGTTTCCGGACGCTTCGCTTTGCTCAGCGTCGGCGTGGGGGGGGGTGACCGTGACGAGTTCGGTGCGGTCGAGGCGGATGAGTTTTTTGCGCATCAGGATGAGCGCGACGACGTAGCGGAAGTTGAGTCGCTGGGGTTCTTGCGTGTCTTCGAGTCGTCGCAGGAGGTTCAAGAGCACGGCGTCATCGACGAAGAGTTTCTTCTTCGCTGCGCGGTCGGGGACTGTGGTCTTCCAGAAGGAGAAGAGGCCCGGGGGGCGGTAGCCCTTGTTCCACGCGTCGGTGCTGACATCGACGCGCTTCATGCCGACGGCGTCGCTGGGTTCGCGTTCTTCGGCGGGGATGTCGAGCAGGGCGGAGTAGCAGGCCTCGCCTGGCTCGAGGGATCGGCCGGTGGCGAGGCAGTAGCCGCTTTGGCGCTGGACCTCGTAGGCGGGGAGTGTCGAGGCGGTGAACTGGCTCATGGGTCGGGCCTAGTGGGAGTGGGGTTGCGAGTGGAGCTGGTGGTGTGCGGCGGTGACGGTCTGGTCGATGAGGGTGGCGATGGTCATGGGGCCGACGCCGCCGGGTACAGGGGTGATGAGCGAAGCGAGGTTCACGGCCGAGTCGAAGTGGACATCGCCGACGTTGCCCGCGTTGTAGCCGGCGTCCATGACGACGCAGCCGGGCTTCAGCCAGTCGCCCTGCACGAAGTTGGCCCGGCCGACGGCGGCGACGACGATGTCGGCTTGTCGGACGACGTCGGGCAGGTCGGTGGTCTTGCTGTGGCAGAGGGTGACGGTGGCGTGTCGGCCCAGGAGCAGGCCGGCCATGGGCTTGCCGAGGATCGCGGATCGGCCGATGACGACGGCGCGCTTGCCTGCGATGGGGACGCGGTAGGCGTCGAGCAGCCGGAGGATGCCGCCGGGGGTGCAGGAGGCGTAACCGGGGGTGGGGGTT
>DAIOEG010000233.1:4054-4712 GCA_036746415.1 Phycisphaera sp.
GCCAGACGCTTCGGGCGAAGTGCCCTTCGCGTCGGCGTGTGGGGGGTGTGGGGGGTGTGGTTCGGGGGGGAACCATTGGTGGGCGAAGCTGCCGAGGGTGACGCCGTCAACGTCTTTGCGGACGGGGATGGCTTCGAAGGCGGCGCGTTCGTCGATGTGCTTGGGCGAGGGGTGTTGGAGGAGGATGCCGTGGACGAGCGGGTCGTTGCCGAGCTGTGTGACTTGGGCGATGAGTTGTGCGGTGGTGGTGTGCGCGGGGAGTTCGATCTTGAGGGAGCGCATGCCGATGGACTCGCAGCGCTTGCGTTTCATCTGCGTGTAGGTGACGGACGCGGGGTCGGCCCCGACGAGGACGGTGGCGAGGCACGGCTGCACGCCGAACTGCTTGACGAGCTCTGCCACGCGCAGGGCCGCCGCGTCCAGCGTGTCCTGTGCGACCTTCTTGCCATCCATGAGTGTTGCGGCCATGGGCCAAGGATAGCCGAACGGGGCGGGTGGTCGGGGCGAAGCGTCCGGCCGACGCGTCTGCCCTATGCTCCGGGCCATGCAGGCAATTGTGATCTCGATCGGTGATGAATTGGCGCTGGGGCAGACGGTGGATACCAACTCGGCGTGGCTTGCGGCTCGGCTCGCGCGGCTGGGCATCTTCACGCACAAG
>DAIOEG010000234.1:0-4708 GCA_036746415.1 Phycisphaera sp.
CACAACGACGTGCTCCGTCGCATCCTCAACCACGCCCGGCACGACACCGAGGTGATCTTCCTGCCGGGCAACCACGACGACGCGGCCAGGCAGTTCCACCATCAGGAGTTCGGGGGCGTGAAGCTGCTGCCCTACGCCGTCCACGTGACCGCGGATGGCCGACGGCTCCTCATCACGCACGGCGACCAGTTCGACCTGGTCGTCCAGCACCAGCGTTGGCTTTCGAAGCTGGGCGCGTTCAGCTACGAGTTGCTGCTGCGGATCAACCGGCACTACAACAACTACCGCCGATGGATGGGCAAGCCCTACTGGTCGATGAGCCAGGCGATCAAGGGCAAGGTCAAGCAGGCGTGCACGTTCATCAGCCGGTTCGAGGAGTTCTTGATGAAGGAGGCGGCCAGGCAGGGGATGCAGGGCGTGGTGTGCGGCCACATCCACAAGGCCGAGATGCGCGAGCAGAAAGTGTCGGGCAAGCGGATCGAGTATTTCAACTGTGGCGACTGGGTCGAGAGCTGCACCGCCCTCGCTGAGCACGCCGACGGCACGCTGGAGATCATCGACGGGCTGCGGTGGAACCAGTGGTTTGAAGCAGCCCGCTCGTCTCTGAAGGTGGAGGAGCAGCCCGAGCCAGAGGCGTTGGTGCTGCCGTTTACTCATCTGGCCGCGGACGCGGCGGGCGCGAGCGAACCGATCGATGCACGGCTGGTGATGCGGTGAGGGGTTATCACGTCGGGGCGGGAGCGCGGGGCCAGACGGCCCGAGCTAAACGAGCTGACGTTAAACTTGGGTGGTGAGTCTTATGCACATTTGCCTCATCACCGACGCGTGGTATCCGCAGATCAATGGCGTGGTCCGCACGTGGACGCAGGTCCGCGATGAGTGCCGGGCGATGGGTCACACCGTCACCGTGCTCCACCCCGAGTACCCCCGCGATTACGAGGGGATGAACAGCGGGAATAACGGCAGCGGCCCGAAGCACGACGGCGCGACGCCACTCTTCAAGACTATCGCCGCGCCGCGTTACGATGAAATCCGGCTGGCGTTGTTCCCCAAGCCCAAGGTCCGGCGGGTGCTCGATGATCTTAGGCCCGACGCCATCCACATCGCTACCGAGGGCCCGCTCGGGCAGGCGGGGCGCACCTACTGCAAGAAGCGCCGCATCCCCTACACCACCAGCTACCACACACAGTTCCCGCACTACCTCAAGCACTACTTCGCCATCCCCAAGTGGGCGTCGTACAAGTTCCTCCGCTGGTTCCACGGCCCGGCCCGAGCGACGCTGGTCCCCACCCCGACCATCGGCCATGAGCTGCAAGCGCAGGGATTCACCAACATCGTCGTCTGGACACGGGGCGTCGATACCCAGATGTTCAAACCCGAACCCGCGCACGATTACGCGGCGCAGGGCATCGCGGCCCCCGTCCACATCTATGCCGGCCGCGTCGCGGTGGAGAAAAACCTCGAAGCCTTCTGCAAGCTCAACCTGCCCGGCAGCAAAGTCGTCATCGGCGACGGCCCAGCCAAAGCGATGCTTGAGAAGAAGTACCCCGAGGTGAAGTTCCTCGGTTACAAGTTCGGCGAGGACTTGGCGGCGCATTATGCCGGGGCCGATGTGTTCGTCTTCCCCTCGCTCACCGACACCTTCGGCGTCGTGATGCTCGAAGCCAACGCCTGTGGCCTCCCCGTGGCCGCGTACCCCGTCACCGGCCCGATCGACGTGGTCCAGCAGGGCATCACCGGCCACCTCGACGCCGACCTCGCCACCGCCTGCGCCAAAGCCCGCGAATTGCCCCGCCAACCCTGCATCGACTACGCCCACACCAAGAGCTGGCGCGCCTGCGCCCAGATGGTCGTGGACAACCTCGCGACCAATTGACGCATCACCCCCACCCTCCAATCCCAGCACCGCCCGGGAGGGCTGTGGCCACCACCCTGCCGGGCGGTGCTGGGTGTCATGACCGCGGGCGGGGGCGGCGAGTACGATGCACGCATGGCCCAGACGCTTACCGAGATCAAGACCCTGCTCGCGGCATACGGGCTGCAACCTAAAAAACGTTTCGGGCAGAACTTCCTCCATGATGGCAATCACATGGCCAAGATCCTCGCCGCGGCGGGGCTGGGGGGTGATGCGTCGGCGGTGGGGGAGTGGCCGCTGGTGCTGGAGGTGGGGCCGGGGACCGGGGCGTTGACCGAACGGTTGATCGACGCGGGCGCGCGCGTCGTGGCGGTGGAGATCGATGGCGACATGGAGCCGATCATCCGCGACAGGCTTGGCCCCGCGATGGCGGAGGGACGGCTGACGCTGCACATCGGTGATGCGCTCGATGGCAAGCACGCGATCAACCCGCAGGTCCTCGCGCTGCTCGATCAATCGGATGCGTCGCGTGTTGCATCGCGGTCCGTGCCTTACAAGCTCATCGCCAATCTGCCCTACAACATCGCGTCGCCGCTGCTGGTGAATCTTGCGCTGGACCACCCCGCGATGAGCGGCGCTGTGGTGATGGTGCAGAAGGAGGTTGCCGACCGCATGGCCGGGACACCCGCGGACGGCAAGGCGTATGGCCCGCTTGGGATCATCCTGCAGGCGGTGTTCACTGTGGAGCGTGTGTGTGTGTTGTCGCCGGGCTGTTTTTATCCGCCGCCCTCGATCGCCTCGGCGGTGGTGAAGCTGACCCGCCGGGCAATGCCGTTGTGCGACGCCCCGCACGCGTTCGCTGGGTTTGTACACCGGTTGTTTGGCAGACGGCGGAAGCAGTTGGGCGCGATCTTGGGCCGGGACACACCGCTGCCGCCCGACCTTTCCCCGCAGGCCCGGCCCGAGACGCTGTCGGTGGAACAACTGGTGGCCCTCGCGCGTTGGATCGATCGACACGTGCCCAACCCGTGACGCGGTGTTTCCCCGTTTAGCGCTGGCCGTCAGGCCCCGCGTCCCCCCGCGTTCCGAATAGCGCCGAATCGTTGCCGCCGCGCCCCGTTCCCGTCACAGAATGCACGCCGCGGCGGACGCCGCGCGCTAAACAAATACGATTACCATCACCGGCACCTGGGATTGAACGTTTGCTTCCATGAGCCTAGAGTTAACGACCCTGTCCCACGCCTCCCCAGGAGATCTTCCATGCGAATCCTCGTCGCAGTGCCCGTTTACAACGAACAGCAATATCTCCAACGCGTGATCGAGAAGATCATCCGCTTTGCCGACCATGTACTGGTCATCGACGACGGCTCAACGGACTACACCCCGATGCTGCTGGCGATGCAGCCGGTGGACGTGGTCCGGCACCGCGAGAACCTGGGCTACGGCCGAAGCATCCGCGACGCGTTCACCTGGGCGCAGAGCTTCGGCTACGACTGGCTGATCACGATGGACTGCGACGAGCAGCACGAGCCCGAGAGCCTCCCCGCGTTCTACGAAGCGATCAAAGCGGATGACGCGGACGTGATCTCCGGCTCACGCTACATGTGTCGCACACGCTGCGGCGACCCACCGCCCGAAGACCGACGCAAGATCAACGCGCATATCACCGGCATGGTGAACGATCGGCTGGGTTTGTCCATCACCGATGCCTTCTGCGGGTTCAAGGCCTACCGCGTCAGCACGCTCCGCGACCTGAAACTGGATGTCGATGGATACGCGATCCCATTGCAGGCGTGGGTGCAACATGCCGCGTACGGCCATCGTGTGCGCGAGGTCCCCATCCGTTTGATTTACAACGACCCAAACCGTTCCTTCGGTGGGCCGTTGGACAACCCCACCAGCCGGCTTGCACATTACGAGATGGTCTTTGATAGCGAGCTTGCCCGTCATGCCGAGCGCCTCCCCAAAGCGGCGGTCATGACGAGCAACGGCACGCATACGGGCAAGCACTGAGTGCCGGGTATGCGGGTCCACCTTGAGCCTCTGCCCGATGCGCTTGGCCTTGCGCCGATGCCCCGTGTCGTCACCGGCCATCAGGCGCAGCTCTTCCACCCCGGCATCCTCGCCAAGTACATCGCGGCGGCCCAGGCCTACGGCGGGAGCCTGCCGATCGTCGAAGTGGTGGTCGATCAGGACGCGTACGACCCGCTGCGTCTTGATTTGCCGCAGCAGGAGGGTGATCGGCTTGCGGTGGACACGCGGCACCTCGCGCCCGTGGTGCCGCAGGTGCCCATCGGGTGCCAGCCCGCGGCCGATGTGGCGCGGGTGCGCCAAACGCTCGAAGCGATCAGCCCGCAAACCTTGCCGTTGCGACAGGCGCTGATGGATGCGTTCGAGGCGGTGGGGCGGCCCCGCACGCTGGCGCAGCAGATGGCGGGGGTGCTCGCGATTGCCATGCGGCCGTGGTGTGCGCCAAGCGCAGCCCCGCGCGAGTGGATCACGCACACCTACGCCTCGGCCCTGCTTCAAGACCACGCAGCGGAAGTGGTGGGCGAGCTTCTGCGCGATGCGGATCGTGCCGCGAGGCTCTACAACAACGCGGTGGTACAACACCCCGGCGCTGGCATCACGCCGATGCGCATCGAGCCGGACCGTGTGGAAGTGCCGATGTGGCGTTTGCGTTGGATGCGGCCGCGCGAACGGGTGTTTGTGGATCGCGCGGACTCTAAGCCCATCTTCACCACCGAAGCGGGTGAGCTGATCGACAACCACGGGGAACTTGCCCCACGCGCGCTGCTGATGACCGCGCTGATGCGTCGGCCGACAAACAGCGACCTGTTTATCCACGGCACA
>DAIOEG010000235.1:0-4693 GCA_036746415.1 Phycisphaera sp.
CGAGGATCTGGCTCGATGACACGCCGCCGCTGGACAGCTCGGAGAAGAACTCGACGATGCCCACGCCGCCCTCGGCAAAGTTGCCCTTGGCGTCAAACGAGATGTCGAGCGTCTCGCCGGGGTTGACGATGCCGATGCCGATGTTCGCCTGCTTGACCACCGCGCCCGAGGGAGCAAAGGTGTTGTCGATCAGGCCCGCGAAGCTGCCGCTGGAGGCGTCGCTGACGGCGGTGAACGTCGAGGTCGGGCTCGGGAACGACACCCAGCTGGTGACATTGCCGGTCTCAAACCCGCCGTTGGTCGTCAGCTCGACCTGGCCCTGAGCCAACCCGGCCATACTCAACACTGCACACGCAACAAAACCATGAGTTCTCAACATGACACAAATCCTCCAAGAGGGGACACAGACCCGCTGAGACAACGCGTCTCAACGGTACAAAAAGACATGCATCAAACAGACCCAGACGCGTCGGCAACCGCCGGCGGAGACGTTGAAGCGTTCACCTCCAGCCAGCAACGCAGCGCAGGACGAGACACCGCCCCACGCTCTTGCTGATCCAAAAAGCCGTGCACCATCTCGGCCGCGACAGAACCCAGACGCGTCGCGTCCTGACACACGGCCGTCATCGTCGGAACCATGTTGTAACGCAGCTCCGAGTCGTCAAACCCAATAATCGAGAGGTCACGCGGCACCACCAGACCCGACACGCGGGCCTCGTGAAACGCGCCGGTGCAGGTAAACGGGTCGGTGATAAACACAGCCGTCGGACGCTCCGGCATCGCGAGCATGCGACGCACCAGCGTGCAACCACCCTCACGGTTGGCCGGCACACGCAGGATCAACTGGCGGTCTTCCGGAAGGCCCGCCGCACGCAACGCATCCAGGTACCCCGCGATCCGATCGACGTGATCCGCATCGTCCGTCACATTCACACACACCGCGATCCGGCGGTGCCCCAACCCAATCAGGTGCTCCACCGCTTCACGGCTGGCCTCACTCGATTCAAACCGTAGCGACGGCACGCCCTCCGCCATGTCCCCCACCAGTAACATCGGGAACCCCTCCTCCACAATCGCTCGGCAGACCTCGTGCGAGTCCACCGAGGCCCGCACGATCGCCCCCTGCGCCCCCTTGCGCAGAAACATCTGCGAGTACGTCTCCCCCGAACGCCGACTCCGGCGGGCGTGCAGCACCACCAGGTCCATCCGCCGCGTCTCCAGCGCCATGTACACACCCGCCAACACCGCCGCGTCAAACGGCGAGTTCAGCGTGGTCTCCTCGGTGAACACGTACGCGACGTTGGTCGTCCCACGACGCCCGATCGCCGGCAGGTAACGCGCTGCATTCGTCACCGACAACACCCTTTGCTTGACCTCCGGGCTCACCGCCGGATGGTTGTTCAACACCCGCGACACCGTGGCCGTCGACACCCCGGCCCGCTTGGCGATCTCGCGTACAGAAGCCATCGTTCCACCTCGCGTCCAGACACCATCCACAAAAAGGGATGTAACACTGAATGTACCAAAAGTGTTACTTGATACATCATGTTACAGGTCCTGGCCCAAGTGTCAAGCTTTTTCTCCAACCCGGACGCGTCCATCGCTCCAAACCGTCAAAACCACGCGCAATCGACACTCAGCACGACAGCAACGCGCCGATTCATCCCGGTGGTCCAGATGACAGTGAGGAACGATTCTCTCACAGACCGGCGAGTGAACTCGCTGGCCACACCCGGACACGATCGGACGCGTTGGCATGCCTTGGCGTGACGCGCGTGGTGGGTGACATCGGACGCCTTACAGAATCGATAGGGTCCTCACGATGAATGGGTCGCCTTCGCCTTGGCGGAGCGGTAGAGGCCCAGGGCGATCAGGAGCAGGGCCGGGACCACCAACGGCTTGTGCGTGAGGGTGTGCAGGTCCAGCCGGGCGAGCGCGGAGATGCTGAGGACGGCGACGGCGACCCATGGGAGCGTGCGGAGCAGCGGTTGCATCGGGGGCCTCCTTGGAACAGGACGCCATAAGCCAACGATGCGGGTGGTGCTTGTGCAAGCCGTTCCCGGGGGGCTGACGTGCTTCGCGCCGCATCGCGGATGGGTTGTGCGGGTTGCAGGGGTTGGCTGCCGGGCTGATCTTGTCACGGTGTGAGCGGTATCGTGGGCACTTGCTGGAAGTTGACTTGGAGCGCGACGGCGTTAGTCAAGACGATGCGTGTCTGCCTTGGCGTGCTGTCGCGGAGGAAGTCAACTAGGACAGTGGTGCCCGCGGGCTGGAGCTGGATGAGTTGGCTGAAGGCATCCAATCCTCTTGGGTCTTGCGGGCCTGGGATGGGCTGGTCGTTGATAGCGGTGATCAGGTCGCCTTTGCGGAGCTTGCAGATGGCGTCGAAGCCCGGGAGCGCATCGACGACGAGCACGACGGGCTTATCGTGGCCGGGCGTGGAGGCGAGGACACGGTGCGAGATGCCCAGCGCTCCGCGCGGGCCCGGGCCCAACGCCTGGATCTGCTCGCGGATGAAGTGGTGCGACGCGGCGTGCAGCAGCCGCCACTGCGCTTCGGGCGATGCTGCCCGGAGCGCCCACCGCGCGAGCGTGCTGGCGGCGTGCGTCGTGTCACGCAACAGGGCATCGGTGGCGTCTTCACGCTCAGCGAAGCTCGGCGCATCCAGCGCCGCGAGCAGCTCGGGCGGCGCAGCGTCCTGCGCGGTGGCACGGGGCATCACACACGTCGCCACGGCCAGCAGCACAATCGCTGCGTATTGCTTCAAACGATATGTCGGGTGTGTGTGCATCAGTGGCCAACGTCTTCAACAATTCGAACCTCTCGTTTCACTCCTCAATCAGTTCGATGAGTTCATCGGCGTGCTCGGCCATCCATGCGGCTTTGCGTTGGACCATCTGGAGGAAGCGCGGGCCTGGCATCTTGGCGAAGTAGCCGGTGGCGGCGATGGGGATGATGGACTCGGCGATCAGGGCCTCGATCATGAGCCACGGCACGGTGCGGATCTCGGCCCGGCTGAGCATCATGTCGGGCACCGAATCGTAGCCACGCATGAAGCGCTTGAACCGCGAGCGGTCGGGCTCGGCCGGCCACTGCTCGGGCTCGCCCGCGTCGGCGAGGATGGAGAACTGCAGCGCGCCGTTGGCGGCGTCGATGATGCGCTGAGAGTAGCGCGCAGCGTCGTAGTCGATGACGGCAACGACACGGCTGCCACGGTACAGCAGGTTGCCGGGGTGCCAGTCGCTGTGCACCACCTGCTCGGGCCAGCTGTCCATGCCCTCGCTCTGGATGCGCTCGACGGCGTCTTTGTAGCGCTTGTCCAGGTCGCTCACCAGCGCACGGATTGCTTTTGCATCCGCGGGGCCGGGGAGCTTGGAGAGCGTCTCAGGCGCTTGCGCAACGGCGTGGCGGACGCTGCGAGAGTTGTGGTACGTGCCACGCGAGGGCTGAAACGGTGTCTTGAAGTCATGCGCAAGTTTATGCAGCAGCGCAAGCACACGGCCCGCGTCCGTCGTGGCTTCGAGCGACTGGTCGTAGGTCGTGCCTTTGATGTACTCGAAGAGCTCGTAGGTGCTCGCGTCGAGCTTGAGCATCGAGTTGTTGCTCGAGCGCGTGCCGACCAGGTGCGGGAGCGGGTACTGCTTGTCGGCCAGGTGGGTCTGCAGCGCGTGACAGAAGGCGACCTTGTGCGGGTCGTCCTTGCCGCGCGCCCGACGTTTGAGCAGGTACAGGCCCTTATCGCTGCGGAGCATGAGCTTGGGTGCTTTACGTGAGCCGCGGGGGAAGTCGACGAGTTCCTCAATACTGCCGATGTCGTAGTGCGACATGACGCGGACGAGCTCGAAGGCCTCGAAGCCGCGCCGAGCAGAAGATGAGCCCGGGACGGGAGAGAGCGACGGCAGGTCGGCCGAGCCGGTGTCGCCCCCGGAAGGCACGGACGCCGAAGGGATGGCGGCGGAGGGGATCGCTCCGGGGTCGCCCGCGCTTCGTTCACGGGAGGGAAAGGGCGTGGGGGTTCCGGCGCTCATGCGTGTGACATGGTACGGCAGCGCACAGCCCGTCGCGGCGCTACATCGACACGCAACATGTTGCGGTGCGACGCGGTGAAAAAACGTCGGATCACTCGACGTTCTGGACTTGCTCTTTCAGGCGATCGACGAGCGACTTGGCTTCGACGACACGTCGGCTGATGCTTGCGTCGTTGCTCTTGCTGCCCATGGTGTTGGCTTCGCGCAGCATTTCTTGCGTGAGGAAGTCGAGGGTTCGGCCGGCGGGCTCGCCGTCGTCCTTGCGGATGACCTGCTCGAACTGGTCGAGGTGGCCGTTGAGCCGATGGATCTCCTCACGGATGTCGCAGCGGTCGGCGTAGACCGCGACTTCCTTGATGAGGTCGTTGTGGCTGACGCTCAGCTCGGCCTTGGCCATCAGGTCGGAGACGCGCTGCGTGAGCTTGTGGTGGTATTCGTTGATCACCTGCGGCGCACGCTCGGCAACGGCCTCGGTCGTCTCGCGCAGGCGCTGGCCGAGTGACAGCAATTCGACCGCCAGCGCATCGCCCTCGACCTTGCGCATCGCGTCGAGCTTCTCGGAGGCCTGCTTGAGCAAGCCAAGAACCACGGGCCTGCTGCGCTCGAGCAGCGCGTCAGGGTCCGTCGCCGGCTCCATGACGCCCGGCAGCGCGAGCAGGTGTGTG
>DAIOEG010000236.1:0-4653 GCA_036746415.1 Phycisphaera sp.
GGGTGAGCCGCAGCAACAGCGAGGCCGGCGTGGCGTATGCAATCGAGCAGATGCTCAACGGGGCGTGGTGAGTGTGAGAGTTTCGCGCAAAGCGAGCGCGCCAGCGACTATGCTTGGGCGATGAAGACGTTCATGGTCACGGCGGTGTTGGTGTGTTTGAGCGCGGGTTGGGCGGTGGGTGCGCAGGCGCAGGGCACGGTGCGTGAGCGTGAGCCGGCGTATCTGCGGAACGCGGGGCGGAGCCCGCTGGCGCAGCCGGGCGAGGTGTTTCGCAAGCCGATCGCTTACAAACGGCTAGCCCCGGAGGTCGCGGTGGTGGTCCCGCCGGTGCCCGCATCGGGCGTGGTGCCCTGGTCGGAGGCGTCAAAATACGTCGGTGGCGGGCCGATCACGGTGGAGGGAACGATCGTGGACACATATCAGGTCCGTGACGTCGTGTGTCGGCTGAACTTCACCAAGGACTTCCGCGGCAAGTTCTACGTCGCCTTGTTCACCTCAGCGACCGAACAGATGAGCGTCCCGCCAGCGGAGTATTTCAAGGGCAAAACAATCCGTGTCACGGGCCTGGTGACCATGTTTAAAGACCAGCCGACGCTGGAAGTCCGGGACGCGAAGCAATTGGAAGTGGTGGAGTAGCGAGAGGTGTCGCCACAGATGGACACAGATGAGCGCAGATGGTCAGAAAGACCAGATATCAGTGACCCACCACCCACCATCCACCATCCACCATCCGCCATTGTCTTCCCTTCCTCACTCAGCCCCTCGCCCCCGGCCCCCCGCTTTGACTAACATCCCCTCTCGTTTGAGTGGTCCTCAACTTTGGTACGGCGAGGTTGTATGCCTGTTGACAATGAAAACGCGACGTTGGTGAGCAAGCGGTTGTTCAACCCGGAGCTGGGCGTGTTCACGGTGCGGTTGAACAACAAACCACGGCCCGAGTTCAAGCCGGGGCAGTACGCGACCCTCGGCCTGCCCGGCCCCGCGACCGCCGACGGCAAGCCGCCCAAGCTCGTGCGTCGCATGTATTCCGTCGCAAGCCCCAACCACCTGTCCGACGTGGTCGAGTTCTACATCGTGAAGGTCGAGGGCGGGGCGTTCACGCCGTCGCTGTTCGCGCTGGAAGAAGGCGACAAGCTGTTCATGGCCGAACGCCTCGGCGGCCACTTCACGCTCGACCCCGTGCCCGACGGCAAGAACCTCGTCATGGTCGGCACGGGGACGGGCCTCGCGCCGTTTCGCTCGATGCTGCTGACGTATCGCCAGACAGGCCGGTGGAACAAGTTCGTATTGATCGAGGGCTGCCGATACGTGCGCGACCTTGGGTACATGCACGAGATGATGGAACTCGCCCGGCATGACGAGAGCTTCGTCTACCTGCCAAGCGTCACACGCGAAGACGCAGGCACCGCGTTTGACGGGTATCGAGGCCGGATCCACGGCCTGCTCGAACCTAAGACCTTCGAAGAACGCGCGGGCTTCGCGCTAGACCCGCAAACCTGCCACGTCTTCCTCTGCGGCAACCCCGCCATGATCGACGATGTCGAAGCCGACCTCACCCAACGCGGCTTTGTTGTGAAGAACCCCAAGCAACCAGCCGGCAACCTGCACTACGAACGGTATTGGTGAGTGCGAAACGAATCGCATTTTTGACGCAGATGGACCCGGATCAACGCAGATCAAACGTTGCTGGCGAGTTCACTCGCCAGTCGGTGCGGGACGCGTGGACTTATCGCAGGACTCGCGTGCTGACAGCACGCAGTGCGAGAAACGCCGCGTCTTCTTACTTTCCTACAACGGCCTGGACCGTGCCTTCAAGAAACGCCTTTGCGCTTTGTCGCCAGGTGATCAGTTTGGGCATGGGGGCGATGAGCGTCGGTGGGTTGTTGAGCCAGTGCGCGAGGGTTTGGCCTTTGTCGTGGAGGGGGAAGTAGGCGCAGGCGTCTCCGCCGGCTTCGCGGTGTGCGGGGAGGTCGCTGGCCCAGACGCGGCAGGAGCGGGCGAGGGCTTCGACGATGGGTAGGCCGAACCCTTCGGCGAGGGCGGCGGTGACCATGGCGGCGGCGTGTTGGTAGGCGAAGGCGAGTTCTTCGTCGCTGAGGTCGTAGACAACGAACAGCTTGTCGCCGCGCCTTGGGTGTCGGTCGAGGCGTGCGAGGAGTTCGGGCTCGGCCCAGCCGAGCCGGCCGGCGATGACGAGGCGTGAGGGGCCGTTGTTGTCCCAGTGCTGATCGAAGACATCCAGGAGCCAGGCGTGGTGTTTGCGCGGCTCGATGGTGCCGACGTTGAGGTAGGTGCGTCCGCCTTCGAACCACGCGGCGAGGCCGGGGCGGAGGTTGTCTTGGGGCGCGATGGCGTGTTGTTTGTCGAACGCCGAGATGGTTCGCGCGCCCAGGCCGCTCATGTCGCTGCCGAGCCGGAAGACCGGCCCGGGCTTGTGTGCAAGAGCCGGGAGGACTTGCGCTGCGGTGTCGCGGGTGGCTTGAGAGACGTTGAGGGTGAAGCTCAGGAGGGGGGTGGTGCGGTCGATCCAACGGCGGAACCGGCCGGGCAGGCCGGCCTCGCAGGTCTCGGGGTGCGTGAGCGGGATGACGTCGTGGACGACCAGCCCGATGGCGACGCCGGCGCGTTGGAGGTTCGAGAGGTGCGTGAGCAGCGTGGCGGAGTTCCACGGCGAGTCGACGAGGAGCACGACATCGCCCGGCGCTGCGGCGACTTTGGGGAATCGCATGAAGGCCAGCCCGATGAGGCGTTCGAGGCGTGGCGACATCCACTCGCCGTGCTCAGCGGCGATGGGGTAGCGCAGGACGGCGTCGTTGCCGTCGGCGTCGCGTTTTTGCTTCCAGCGTTGGAGCTTCTTTAAGCGTTGGACCCACGGCCGACGTGGCAGCGGGAGGAGCCATTCGACCTGGCGGTAGTGTTTGCCGTCCCACGCGACGGGGACGGCCTGGATGCCGTGTTCAGCGGTGACTGATTCGAGGTGCCGGGTGACCTGGCGTGTGACGCGCTGGACACCCGTGCGTCCGCCGTGCAGCGCGGTGCGTGTGACGTCCAGCAGCAGGCGTTTCCTGCCGGCCGAGGCCCACTGATCACCGATGGCACCGGTCGTTTGCATCGGACGCACGCTATCACATCCGAAGTGGGGTGTTAACACCAAAATGGCGGGGTGGTTTCACGGCAGGTCGGCGGATCACAAGGGTGGGTTGTTTCAGCGCTGCGGCTTTTTGTAGTCGCGCATGCCAGCGACTTTCATGGGCAGGCCGAAGAGGTCGATGAAGCCGCGCGCAGCCGTCACGTCGTAGCCAGCCATGGCGAAGGAGGCGAGCTTGGTCGCGCCGATGGCGGTGGCTCGGCCCTTGTAGAGCTTGACCTTGACCTTGCCGGTGACGACCTTGCTCGCTTCGTCGATGAAGGCCTGCATGGCGATGCGGAGCGGGTGGAACCACTGGCCGTTGTAAACCAGCTCGCCGTAACGCAGGGCGAGTTGTTGTTTGTGGTGGTAGAGGTCTCGTTCGAGGGTGAGTTGTTCGAGGGCCTTGTGCGCTTCGTAGAGGATGGTCCCGCCGGGGGTCTCGTAGACGCCGCGCGACTTCATGCCGACGAGTCGGTTTTCGACAAGAGTCGTTTGGCCGACGGCGTGTTTGCCGCCGAGCTTGTTGAGGGTCTCGATGAGGACTTCGGGGGCGAGCTTCTTGCCGTTGATGGCGACGGGGTTTCCGTGTTTGAACTCGACCTCGACCACTTGCGGCTTGTCGGGCGCTTGGCTGACGGGGACGGTGATGGTGTAGACGGCTTCTTTGGGTTCTTGATCGGGGTGTTCGATCTCCGCGCCTTCGTGGGAGATGTGCCAGAGGTTTCGGTCTTGCGAGTAGATCTTCTTTTTGGAGACGGTGATGGGGATCTTGTGCTTTTGGGCGTAGTCGATGGCGGTCTCGCGGTCGTTCAGGCCGTCGGCGAGGAACTGGGGGTCTTTCCAGGGCGAGATGATCTGCAGCGTGGGGTCGAGGGCCATGGCGGTGAGCTCGAAGCGGACCTGGTCGTTGCCCTTGCCGGTCGCGCCGTGGCCGACGGCGTCGGCTCCGGTGGCGTGGGCGACGTCGACCTGGTGCTTGGCGATCAGCGGCCGGGCGATGGACGTGCCCAGCAGGTAGTCGCCCTCGTAGGTGGCGTGCGCACGCAGCATGGGGAAGCAGTAGTCCTGCGCGAACTCTCGGCGGAGGTCTTTCACGACCACTTCATCCGCGCCGCTGGCCTTGGCCTTGCGTTCGATGCCTTTGAGCTCGGAGCCCTGGCCAAGCTCGGCGGCAAACGCGACGAGCTTCACGCCCGGGTACCGGCCCTTGAGCCAAGGCAGGATGACGGAGGTATCCAGCCCGCCGGAGTAGGCGAGGACGATCTTCTTGGGGTGCGGCTGGGCCATGGGTCGTGTGTCCTTTCGTGGAGGACGCGGATGATATCGCGGGAGCGTGCGCGGCGGGGTGAACGCTTGGACGGGCTCGTTACACTCGCGGCATGAGCGAGATCGTGCTGAAGTATGGGTGTAATCCGAACCAGTCCCAGGCGCGGGTGCTGCTGCCCGAGCCGGCCCCTTTGGTCGTGGTAAACGGCTCGCCGTCGTACATCAACCTGCTCGATGCGCTGCGCGGCTGGCAGCTC
>DAIOEG010000237.1:0-3581 GCA_036746415.1 Phycisphaera sp.
CGGAGGAACGCGCCTCGCTTGATGATGTCATCGCCAAGGCCCACTCGGTTGCGGATGACCCGGCCCGGCCGATCGAGGTGATCCACTACGAAGGCATCGTGCACACCGATCCACGACGCATCTCAACCGTGGAGAACCTCAACCAGATGCGCGACCTCGCGTGGGTGCTGCGCGGCTGGCAACTCAACGATGACCCGGCGCTGGCGCAGACGCTCCGCGAATGGATCACGGCCTGGGCGTCCACGTACAAAGTCACGGGCAACGAAGTGAACGAAGCAAAGTTCCTGCCGTTACTGGTTGCGTATGAAGCGTTGCGTGACTCGTTCGATGATGACGAGCAAGACGCGACCGACCGCTGGGTCCGTGCCATGGGCGAGCATCACCGTGGCCGGGTCGTGAACTCGGACTACCTGACGAACCGGTACACCAAGCACCTTGCGATCACGACACACGCGGCGCGCATCCTGGGCGAAGATGCGTGGACGCAGGACGTGAAGCGCGGGATCGAGCGGATGATCCGCGAGTCGCTGTATGCCGACGGCACGAGCAAAGACCTCGTCCAACGCGACACGCTGACGTATCACGGCAGCGCGCTGCGCGTGCTCATCGAGTTGTTGCTGCTGATGCCCGAACAAGAGGGCGAGGCGTTGTACGATTGGGTCTCGCCGACCGGCGGGTCGATCCGACAGTCGGTGGATTACATGATGCCGTACGTGCGGGGCGAGAAGACGCGGGAAGAATGGCGAAACTCTGAAGAGCAGCTGGACCGTGAGCGCGCAGCATCGGGACTCGAGGAGTACCGAGCGGGTCGGCTATTCGAGCCACGCAGCGCGATCGAGGTGATGGAGCTGGCATCGTTTTATGACCCGTCGATCCGCCCGGTGGTT
The DNA here is from genome assembly GCA_036746415.1 of Phycisphaera sp. Taxonomy (GTDB): domain Bacteria; phylum Planctomycetota; class Phycisphaerae; order Phycisphaerales; family Phycisphaeraceae; genus DAIOEG01. The sequence continues at coordinate 888 of DAIOEG010000237.1, forward strand.
GAAGGACTTCGAGTGCAAGAGGGCCAGCCCGCGGTCAGTTGGCGGCTGCTGCTCAATGATGCGATGCGAGGAGAAACGGTGTCAGCCGGCGAGTGACCACGCGGCGCCGTTGCGGTTCACCCGGCGGTACAGGGTGTCGCGTTCGTAGGGCTGGTAGCCCGCTTCGAGGATGGCTTTACGCAGGACGGGCACGGTGACTTCCTGGTGGGTGCTTGCGCCTTGCACCTTGGTGATGTCGTACCAGACGACGGTGCCGTCGAGGTCGTTGGCGCCCCAGTCGAGCATGACCTGGGCCATGGGCAGGGTCTGCATGATCCAGAAGGCCTTGATGTGGTCGAAGTTGTCGAGCATGAGGCGGGCGACGGCGAGGGTTCGGAGGTTGTCCAAGCCGCTTGGGCCGGGGAGGTGTTCGAGGGCCGAGCCGTCGGGGAGGAACGGGAGCGGGATGAGCGTTTGAAAGCGTGCGGGGAATTGGTGCTCGATCGCGTGGTCTTGTTCTTCGCGGAGCTTGATCATGTGCTCGATGCGGTGCTTAGGCGACTCGACGTGGCCGTAGAGCATGGTGGCGTTGGTGAAGATGCCAAGCTCATGCGCGACGCGGTGGACGGTGAGCCACTGGTCGCTTCGGATCTTGCCCCGCCAGGCCTCGTTGTGAACGGCATCATTAAACACCTCGGCCCCGCCGCCGGGCAGCGAGTCGAGCCCCGCGTCCCGCAGGTCGGTGAGTACATCACGCACTGCGCCGTCGAAGTCTTTGCGGACGGCTCGCTTGCTGACCTGCGCGAGGTGCACGACCTCGACGGCGGTGAAGGCCTTGATGTGCACCTGCGGCGCGGTGCGCTTGATGGTGCGGATCATGTCGGTGTAGTAGGAGAACGGGAGCTTGGGGTGCAGGCCGCCGACGATGTGCATCTCGGTCGCGCCAGAGTCACGTGCTTTGAGTGCTTCGCGTTCGATGCTGTCGAGGGAGTGTTCGTAGGCGCCGTCCTGGCCGGGCTTGCGTTGGAACTCGCAGAACTTGCAGGAGAGGATGCAGAGGTTGGAGTAGTTCAGGTGGCGGTTGACGTTGTAGCAGGCGGTGGTGCCGTGCTTTCGGCGACGGACGATGTTGGCCAGCTCGCCCACGGTCCAGAGGTCGGGGCTGGTGAGCAGCGCGAGGCCGTCGTCGTACGAAAGGCGCTCGCCGGCGTGGACTTTGTCACGGATGGTTTTAAGGGTCATGGCGGATGGTAGGACGGTGTGGTGCGGCTGGTGGATGGGTGGGGGACAGTGGGCCTGAAGGCCCCCGAGCCCCGGGAGAGTTGGGGCGTTGTGGGATCAGGGGTTCAGGCGTGTTCGCCAATAGGCCGGGTCACGGTGAGCGTGGATGACGGCGTGGATCTCGGCGATCTCGTTGCTGATGTAAAAGTACACGTGGTATGGGAATCGGGTCATGCGCAAGCGGCGAAAACCCTTGTCGAGTGGGGCAAATGAGTTGCCATGTGTGCTGATGATTCGAGCGGTGGCTTTGAGTTGTGTGGTGAAATCGGCTCCTAAGCCGGTGCTTTGCTGCTCGTACCAGTCGATGATCTCGTCTACGTCTTTCAATGCATCATCGAGATAGATCACGCGCTGCGCCAACGGCGGACCCTTTCATCCATACGGTCGTGTGCTTCTTCCATGCTCAAAGCCTTAGAAGGGTTTTTTAAGTGTTCACTTCGACGGCGTTCAAGCTCTTCCAGCAACTGTGGGTGGATCGGCAGGTCCTGATCGGGAACGCTGGCGAGCAGTTCGTCGGCCAACCGGAGCTTCTTTGCCGAGTCAAGGTGCGTGAGGTTGAGCTCCTGCATGATTGTTAAGTCGGTTTGTTGCATATCAGACCTCTTTAAGCGGGAGCATAGGTGTGCGCTATTCCAATACGTCCACGGTGCTTTCATTGGCGAACAACATGTTGTAGACCATGGCGATGTCGGCGTCGGCGAGTCGGATGCAGCCCATGGACTTCATCTTGCCGATGGAGTCGGGGTCGATGGTGCCGTGGATCCCAAAGCCGGTCCGGCCGACGGCGTTTCCTTCGAGGCCGTCCATGGGGATCCAGTATTCGCCGATGGGGTTTTGGGGGTTGTCGGCGGTGAAGTACTCACCGGTGCGGGGGTTTCGCCAGTCGGGGTTCGTGACTTTGGCGTTGCCGATCTTCCACTTGCCGACGGGCGTGCCGTCGTTCTCACCCAAGCCCACGGGGAAGCTGGTGAGGTAGACCGGTGCGCCGTCGCTGCCGATGACGTACATGTCGAGCACGAAACGCGTCTTGGAGACACGTGCGTGGATGGGGCCACGCACGAGCTTGATGTTCTGGCCGACTTGTAGGCGTCGGGCGTCGGTGTTGTTGATCAGCTCGAGGAACTGATAGGGGACTTTGTATCGGTTGGCGATGTTGATGAGCCGGTCGCCGGGCTGGACTTGATAGGCGAGCGTCGCGGGGTCGTTGGTTGCGACCTTGCGCGAGAACAGCAGCTCGGCATTCATGTCGTCGAGCGAGCGCCGCAGCAGCGTCTCGTCCTCGATCGAGAGGTTGGCGGTGTCGAAGAGCATGCGTGACAGCTGCGCGCGGGCCTTGATCGCGTTGCCGGCGTCGGCGGTCTTGAGGGCATCGCTGACCTGACGGGCGATGGACGAGTTGGCGGCAGCGGGACTGGTTCAGCGTCACCGAGGACG
>DAIOEG010000237.1:3591-4649 GCA_036746415.1 Phycisphaera sp.
CGATGGACGAGGTGGCGGCGGTTGGCGCAGCAGGCACGGGTGCGGCTGGGTTGGCTTGCGCGATCGGAGTCGGTAGCGGCGCAGGCGCTGGCGTTGTCGGCTGCGTGACTGGCGCGGTCGTGGTGGTCATCGGTGCGCTGTGCGACTGCACGGTCTGCGTGATCGGCTGGGGAGCCGCTTGCGCTGCGGTGAGAGCGGGCGGTGTGCTCGCGGGCTTGGGGGCCGGCGTGAGTGTGGGTGCGGCGGCGATGCCGGCGTCGGTCGCGGGAAATGGTGATACCTGCGCAGCTTGCGGCTCTTGCTCGGCGTTCTCGGCTGCGTCGGCAGACGCGGTGTCGCCCGGCTGCTGCGAGGGCCCGGCCAAGAAGAGCCAGTACACCAGGGCGACCAGCAGGAACAACACAAGCAGCCCCTTCCACGGGAGGCCCGACTTGCCGGAGCTTGTCATGTTGCGTCGGCTCTGGCCGGAACGGGGGGATTGCGAGGCGAGGACCATCGGGCGAGTTCTCCAAAAAGCGGGCGGTGGCAGGAGCCGGTGTGCTGGTGTGTGAAAGTTCGAATGCGACAAGTCAAACGCTGAATCGACCGTTCACGCTGTTCAAGCGTCGTTTGGGCCTGAAACGTTCTCGGGCGGTTTCACGTCCGGCGGCAGGGCACGTTGCCCGGCCACCCACGCCAGGTACTCGGCGATCCGCCGTTCGTACCCACGGTCCGTCGGCTCATAATAAGTCACCGGCACGCCCAGGTACGACTGGTCCACGAAACCGCCCTGCCCGTCGTGAGCATACGCGTATTGCCGGCCGTCCTTGCGCAGGTCGCTCGAGCGCAGGTGCTTGGGCACCGGCTGGGTCCGGCGGTGCTTCACGTCCTGCATGGCGGCGTTGATCGCCGCGTAGCTCGCGTTGCTCTTGGGTGCAGTCGCCAGATAAATCGTCGCCTGCGACAGCGTGATCCGGCACTCGGGCAGCCCGATGCGGTGCGTGATGTCGTACGCGGCGGCGGCGACGCTGATCGCGCGCGGGTCGGCGTTGCCGATGTCCTCGCTGGCGAGGATCGCG
>DAIOEG010000238.1:0-4597 GCA_036746415.1 Phycisphaera sp.
CGTCGAGCAGGTGGTCGTTGATGATGTCCAGCGGCGGGTACTTCGCGCGGGCTTCTTCGAGGCTGGCGTCAAGGCCTTTCTTCTCGCCGTCGATGATGTGCTTGCGCAGCCGTTCTTCGAGCGGCAGCGATGCGATGTCTTCCTTGGCGGACGTGGTGGTCGTGCCGTCGGGGAAGAGTGCGATGAAGACCTGGAGCGGGTCGGTGGTGGTGCTGCCGTCGGGCAGTTGATACGGCACATCGGCGCTGCGCGGGCGGTCATAGATGAGGTCGAGCGCAGCGTCCCACTGGTCGACGGGGATGCGGTTCTTGGGCAGGATCTTGGAGACGTGCAAGATGGCGCTGGTCATGCCGGCCTGCACAAGCTCATAGAGGAAGACGGAGTTCAACACCTGCCGGGCGGCGGGCGCGAGACCGAAGGAGATGTTCGACAGCCCGCAGGTGATCTGGCACTTGGGGAATCGCTTGGAGATCAGCCGTGTGCCTTCGATGGTTTCGAGGCCTGATTTGCGGTCTTTGTCCATGCCCGTGCTGATGGGCAGCACGAGCGGGTCGAACATGAGGTCTTCCTCTTTGAGGCCGTACTTGGTGGTGGCGAGCTCGACCATGCGTTCGGCGATGGCGAGCTTGCGTTCGCGTGTGCGGGCCATGGCCTCCTCCGGGTCTTCGTCGATGGTGCCCAGCACGAGGCCCGCGCCGTACTCTCGGGCGAGCTCGCACATCTGCGCGAACTTTTCCTCGCCGTCTTCGAGGTTGGCGGAGTTGATGAGGCACTTGCCGCCGGCGACTTTCAGGCCCGCTTCGATGGTGGCGGGCTGGGTGGAGTCGAGCATGAGAGCGGCGTTGACCTGGTTGACGAGCTTGCTGACGATGGTGCGCATGTCGGCGGCGTTGTTTCGGCCGGCGTAGTCGACGTTGATGTCGATGACGTGCGAACCTTCCTTGACCATCTCACGGGCGAGCGAGACGATCTCGTCCCAGTCTTCCTGTTCGAGCAAACGCTTGAAAGCGCGGGAGCCCGACGCGTTGGTCCGCTCGCCGATGTTGAGGATCGAGTTGTCCTGCCTGTATTCGACGGCCCCCATGAGCGAAGACACGGCGGGCTTCCACAACGCTTTCTTGGCGCGGGCGGGCGCCTTGTCGAAGCCGATGGCCTGGACGAGCGCGGCGATGTGGTCGGGCGTGGTGCCGCAGCAGCCACCGACGATGTTGAGGCCCGCGGTCTGGACGTACTCGGCCACCTTCTCGGCGAACGGCTTGGGGCCCAGCGGGAACACGGTCTTGCCCTCGACGAGCATGGGCAGGCCCGCGTTGGGCAAGAGCGAGATGCCCCGGTTCCAGTGCTTGCCGAGGTAGTGGACGTGCTCAGACATCTCGACCGGCCCGGTGGCGCAGTTCATGCCCAGCGAATAGATCGGGTAGTCGCGCAGGGCAGCGACGCAGCCGGCCATGTCGGTGCCGATGAGCGTCGTGCCGAACTGCTCGATGGTGACCTGCACCATGATGGGCACGTCGCCCTGGCCGTCGCCGGTCTCGGGCTTGAGGTTGCGTTCCTTGAGGACCGACAGCGCGGCGGAGACGGCACACTTGACCTGCAGAATGTCCTGCGCGGTCTCGAGGAGCAGCACATCTGACCCGCCGTCGAGCAGGCCGCGGACTTGGTCGGCGTAGCTGCGGTGCATCGTGTCCCAGTCGAGGTTGCCCAGCGTGATGAGCTTGGTGCCCGGCCCCATGGAGCCGACGACGAAACGCGGCCGGTCCTTGGTCGCAAACTTCTCGCATGCCGCGCGCGCGACCTCGGCCGCGGTCTTGTTCAGCTCGTACACGCGGTCGGAGAGGTCCTGGTCCTCCATCGTGTGCGCTTGAGCATTGAACGAGTCGGTCTCAACGCCGTCGGCGCCGGCCCTCAGGAACGACTCGTGGATCCCCTGGATCACCTCCGGCCGGGTCAGCAGCAAGACCTCCGTGCAGTTCTCCCGGCCGAGGTAGTCGCGCTGCAGGTCCAGGTCGGTCAGGTTGTGGATCGACGTGCCCATCGCGCCGTCGAAAAACAGGACACGTCGGGCGGCTTCTTTGGCGAATCGGCTCATGTTTGTGCTAGATAATGCGGGGTGCCGGATGGGGTGGAATCGACGTTCCATCACTCAATCCGGATGTATTGATTATAGCATCGGCCTGTCCTGACGCAAAACAAACATTAGCGCGTTGTTTTGCCGACCCGCGTGGCAAAGCGGGGTTATGTTAAGCGTTATGAACTGGTGGCAAGCGATCCTGCTGGGCATCGTCGAGGGCCTGACCGAGTACTTGCCGGTCAGCTCGACGGGGCATTTGATCCTCGCGCAGCGGGCCATGGGCCTGTCTGGCGAGGCGGCCAACGCGTATGCCATCTGCATCCAGGCAGGGGCGATCGTGGCGGTGCTTTCCCTGTATTGGGGGCGGGTCCGGCAGATGATCGTCGGCTGGGCGGGCAAGGCCGGGGTGGGCTCGGGCGATGAGGTCGGCTTCCGCCTTGGGCTTGCGGTGCTGACGGCGTTTATGCCCGCGGCGGTCGTGGGGCTGGCGGCGGACGACTGGATCGAGGCGTACTTGTTCGGCCTGTGGCCGATCGTTGCGGCGTGGTTCGTGGGCGGGGTGGCGATCCTCGCGGTGGCGTGGCACCGCCGGCGGAAGGTCGGGGATGAGCACATCGGCATGGAGCTGACGGAGCTGACGCTGAAGATGGCGCTCATCGTGGGCGTGATCCAGTGCCTGGCGATGTGGCCGGGGACCAGCCGGTCGCTGGTGACGATCGTGGCGGGGGTGCTGGTGGGGCTTCGGCTGGCGGCGGCGGTGGAGTTCTCGTTCCTGCTGGGCGTGGTCACGCTGTGCGCCGCGACGCTCTACAAGGCGCTACTTTCCAAGGCACATGTCACGATTGACGGTGAACCGACCGAACTGATCATGATCCAATGGATGGCGATCGAGTACGGCTGGACCAACATGCTGCTGGGCTCGCTCGCCGCGTGGCTGTCGGCGGTGTTCGCGGTCAAATGGATGGTGTCGTACCTCAAGAAGCACGGCATGGAGGTCTTCGGCTACTACCGCATCGCCATCGCCGTGGTCGTCGTCGGGCTGATCCTGGGCGACGTGCTCCAACCGTGAGTCACACGGCTTGCCACGGGTTCACGTCCGCAGCGCTCACATGCCAGGCCACCGATGGGCACGCCGACGCGAGGCGCTCGCGATACGCCGGCAAGTAAGGCCGCTCCGTGTGCGTGTGCCCCGCAAGCACCACCACCTTGCCACGCTGCACCAGGTCCAACACCTGGTGGTGCTGCATCTCGCCCGTCACATACGCGTCGGCCTCCACGCCCTCAAACAACGTGCCGCCCGAGCCGGGGCACAACGCCACGCTGCGCACAACCTGCGAAGCACCCGCCAACCGCACCGATGCAACGCCCAGTTGTCGCTTCACACGCGAAGCCAGCTCGCCCGACTCAATCGGCTGGGCCAGCGTCACGCGACGACCCGCGCCTGTTGCACTCGACATCGGCACCGGCTCGGGCTCGAGCTTAAACACGTCGATCGCCGGCTCCTCATACGGGTGCGCCGCGCGGACCGCCGACAGGATCGCCTGCAAATAACGCCCGGGAGCGATCATCTCCAACCGCACTTCCTCAACGGTCTCACGCTCACCAACCCGCCCCACCGCCGGCCTCGCGCCGGGCAACGCGCGGAACCCGCCCTCGCCCCGCAACGCAAACGAACACTCCCGGTAGTTCCCAACCCAGCCCGCGCCCGCAGCGCTCATCGCCTCACGCAACAACGCCTCACACCCCACCGGCACAAACACCACCACCTTGAACTCATCACGCGACAACTCCGTCGCCAATAACGGCTCAACCACACCTTCACCCACACACTCCGCCAACCAGTCACCCATCCCACCCCGCACCGCGTCCAACGCCGTGTGCGGCGAAAACACCGCTACGCCCCCGCCCACCAGCCCACGGAGCACACGCTGCTTCCAACCCCCCTGCTCGACCAGCCGCTTCACCGGCTCAAAGATCACCGGGTGATACGACACGATCAAACCACACCCAAGCGTCAACGCCTCGTCCAACACCGCAGGCACCAGATCAAGACACACAAGCGCTCCGGTCACGTCCTGCAACCCGTCCCCCACCTGCAACCCCACCTTGTCCCACGACTCCGCCAACCCAAGCGGCGACAACGACTCCAACACGGCGACAACATGCTGCAACTGCATCCGCAAATCCTAATCACATCGAGGACCCCATCCGGAATCCCGCTTCCATGCCGGCTTCGTCTCTTCGTGTCTTCGTGATTCTTGTCACGCTTTGACGGTTCATGCCGACTGGTCGGCCATGTCCTGCATGAACTGGAAATAGTCGGGGAACGTCTTGTTCACGCATCCCGGGTCGTTGATCGTGATGCCCGGCTGGGCGAGGCCCGCAAGTGTGAAGCTCATCGCCATGCGGTGGTCGTCGTAGGTGTCGATGCTGGCGGGGGTGAGCGTGTTGCCCACGGGCGGCTCGATGGTGATGTCATCACCCAGGACGGTGACGGTCGCGCCGAGTTTGGTGAGCTCGTTTTCG
>DAIOEG010000239.1:0-4573 GCA_036746415.1 Phycisphaera sp.
AGCGTCGGCGTGGGGGTGGGGGCAATTTGTGGTTGGGCGAAGTCGGCGGGGTGGACGGGTTGTGACGGGCCGGCGGTGGGCGTGTTGGTTTGGCAGCCGTAGAGACTCATGACGGCGATGAGCGTCAACGGCGTGGCGTGGCGTGTGCGGGCCGGTGTGGTCATGGTGTCATCTTATGGTTGGCGTGTGTTGGGCGTCCTTGCCCCGCCTGTTTCAGTGCTGTTCTGGTTTGATCGGTTCAACCTGCACGGCGACGCCAACGCGGTGCCCGCCCCCGCCGGTGAGCACGCCGCGCAGGGGGCTGACATCGCTGAAGTCGCGTCCCCACGCGACGGTGATGTGTTCCTCGCCGGCGGGTTTTCGGTTGGTCGGGTCCATGTCCAGCCAGCCGGCGCCGCCCTGCTGGCCGTGCCCGGTCCAGAGGGCGACCCACGCGTGGGACGCATCGGCCCCGACGAGCTTGTCTTTGTCGTTGGCGGGTCGGTCGTTTCGGATGTACCCCGAGACGTACCGCGCGGGCAGGCCGACGGAGCGGACCATGGCGATCATGACGTGTGCGAAGTCCTGGCAAACGCCGCGTTTGTTGTTCCACACGTCTTGGAGCGCGGTGGCGACGGTGGTGCTGCCGGGCTTGTAGGCGAAGTCGCGGTGGATGCGGTGGCACAGGTCCCAGCCGGCATCGACGACGCCGCGTCCGGGCGTGAACGATTGCAGCGCGTAGTGGCGCAGCATTTCTGCCGTGCCGTTGTGCGGAGCAATCATCGGCGAGTCGAACACGAACTGACACACGCTCAACCCCTGCTCGCCCACATCTCCGCGCAGCGCTTCGCGGACGGCTTCCCACGGCGGGCCGCCCACGCGGGGCACCTGGCCGGCGATGACTTCGACGCTGCTGACCGACCGCACGAGCAGCTGCGCGTGTGGCTCCTGCACGGCGAAGAACACCGCCGCGTTGCCGAACGCGTCGAGTCGCTGCGCCAACGTGCCCGGCTGGGGCGTGATGTGTAACGCGTGCTCCAGCACGCGCTGTCGCAGCCAGCCGGCCGACAGATCGCGCGGCCGAAAGAACCCCTGGTGCTGGGCCAGATCGACCGGCGCTTCGTAGTGGTATCGCGTCTCGTGGGTGATGTGGTAGCGCATGGGTCGTGCGTCGTGAGTCGGGGTGCGTGCGTGGGGTTGAATGGGGGAGTGGGGGGTGAGGAGTGGGTGTTGGGGAGTGGTTTGCAAAAAGACACAGGGGACGGGCTAATTTCTTTCTGCTGACCACTCGCCACTCCCCACTCCCCGCTGCGGAGCCAGACGCTTTACTCGCGGACTCGCTCAGCGTCGGCGTGGGTGCAGACCACTCCCCAACACCCACTCCCCACTCCCCATCCGATGAGCCCACGCGGCTGCGCAGCGTGGGCTTCGTGCTACATCATGCGCTGGTGGCTGGTGCTGTGGCTGAGGAACTGTCGGGTGATGGCGTCGGACAGCGCGGGCAGTTGGTGCAGCAGGTCGGAGAGTGCGAAGCTCAGCGCGTCGCGCATGCCGTCGTGCGGCTGGGCCAGCGCTTCGACCTGTGCCAACCGCACACGGGTGAACATGTCGAGCGCAAGTCGCTGGGCCTCGCTGCGTCGCACGCCCGGCAGGCCCGGGAGCGCTTCGAGGTGCGCGACCAGGGCCGACAGTTGGTAGGCGATGCTGCGCGGGTTGCTCTCGTCCATCATGAGCAGGTCGAGCATGAGCATCGCGCGCGGGCTGGTGCGGTAGCGCGAGCGGTACGTCATCGCCGACACCGACACCTCGAGCAGGCCCTCAAACGCCGCGCTTTCGCCCTCGCGTTCCTGTACCGCCAAGCCGCGGAGCAGGCCGCTGAGCGTGACCGCCCGCTCGATCCGCCGACCCATGTCGAGGAAGCGGTACCCCTGGTCCCGGGTCATGCCCTCGGCCCCCAGACCCGCCAGCGCGGACAGGGTGATGAGCAGCGTGTCGAGCAGTTCCAGCGCATCGCCCAGGGCGTCGCGCTGCGCGGGCGTGTCCCGTCCCATCGGGCCTGTGGATAGTGCCGGCGCGGCGTCTTGGAACTCTTGGCCGAGCCGGGCGAGGATCCGCCACGCGTCTGCCGAGAGTCGGTCGCGCACGAGCCCCGCCGTCCGTCGGCACTGGGTGATCAGGTCGTCCAGGCCCGCCGGCTGAGCCGGGTCGAACATCGCCGACAGCACCCGCTCGCCGGCGCTTCGGTCGTCCTGCTCGATGGGCTTGTCGCCTGACATCGCCGCCACCGTGTCCGGGTCGGTCACCACCGACAACGCTTCCAAGAGCGCCGGCAGCTCCGCGGGCTCCCGTGCGCCTGCCTCTTCTGCCAGCCGAGACCCGATCGCCCGCAGCAGACGAACCAGCCCCTCCGTCCGCTCCGCGTACCGGCCGAGCCAATACAAATTGTCCGCGACCCGGCTGGGCAGGTCGAACCGCTCGTCGCTCAGCTTCGCCACCCCCGAATCACGGTCCAACAGCGTAAACGTGCTCACCGGCCCGTCGGACAACACCCACGTGTCCTTGCTGCCCCCGCCCTCCTGCATGCTGGTGACCATCGACGAAGCCGACGTGCTCACCCGCGTCAAGCCCCCCGGCATGACCTGCCAACCCCCGTCCCCCACCGCCGACGCAAACACCCGGAGCATGACGCGACGCGGGACCAGCCGGCCAGCGGAAGCCCGAGAGTAGCCAGTATCTTTCTGCATGGCACCGGCCAGTTGCCCCTTCCCCACGCCGACGCTGAGTGAGTCCGCGAGTGAAGCGTCTGATGCCCCCCTCTGACCACTGGCCACCGGCCACTGGCCACTCTGCCCCTCCTCCCACACCGCTGACGTCCCCAGCCCCACGTTCTCCTGGGCCACGTACGCCCACGGTCGGCGGAGCACTCGCTCTAAGAGCGCTGCCCGTTCCGCTTCGCTCAAATCACTGCCGAACACCGCCGACATCCCACCATCCGGCCCGTCGCCGAACGCCGGCTTGAGCACCAGCTCGCCCAACCTTGCAAACACCTCCGCCCGGGCCGACGCCTGACCGCACCACCACGTCGCCACGCTGGGCAACAGCTCCTCCTCTCCCAGCACGCTGCGGCACAGGCCCGGCATGAACGGCAGCAACGCCGGCGACTCCGCCACGCCGCTCCCCACCATGTTCGCAATCGCCACGTTCCCCGACCACGCCGCGCCCAGCAGCCCCGGCACACCGATCACACTCTCGCCCCGCAGCTCGAGCGGGTCGCACCAACGCTCATCCACACGACGCAAAATCACGTCCACACGACGCAAGCCCCCCAGCGTCTTCAGCCACACCTTGTCGTCACGCACCGTCAAATCGCCGCCCTCCGCCAGCGTCATCCCCAGATACCGCGCGAGGTATGCGTGCTCGAAATACGTCTCGTTCATCGGCCCGGGCGTCAGCAACACGATGCGCGGGTTCTCGCCCACACGCGGGCTCATCGCCCGCAATCGGTCCCGCAGCCCCGCGTAATACTCCGCCATCCGCCGCACCCGACACGCCCGAAACACCCCCGGCAAGACCCGCGACACCACCAGCCGGTTCTCCAGCGCATACCCCCCGCCCGAGGGCGCCTGCACCCGGTGGCCCAACACCCACCAGCGCCCGTCCGCCCCACGCCCAAGGTCCAGCGCCACCGTCGTCAACCACCGACCGCCCGCGGGCTTCAGGCCCCGCACCGCTCGCACGTAGGCCGGGTTCGCCAGAAGCAGTTCCGCCGGCAAGATGCCCGTGGTGAACAACGCCTGCTCGCCATACGCGTCGGTGACGATGCGTTCGAGCAGGCGTGCCCGCTGGACCACGCCCGCCTCGAGGGTCGCCCACTCTTGTGCTCCAATCACCATCGGCACCGGGTCCAGCGCCCACGGCCGGTCCGACCCGCGCCGGTCGCCGTAGACGTGGTACGTCACCCCGTTGTCCGCCAGCATCCTCCGACCCGCAGACCACCGCCGAGCGATCTCGTCCGCCCCCAGCGCCTCCAGCTCGCTGGCCACCGCCGACCACGCCGACCGACGCGCCCCGCCCTCATCGACCATCTCATCCCGCACCCCCGCCACAGGCCGATACCCCTCGAGCAACTCGTCCCGTGTTCTCGCGTCCGCCTGCGGCATGCACAAAGCGTACCCGGGGAAGTGACCCGTGCGGAGCAGACGCGTGACACGCAACAAGCCCACGCCGCGCAGCTGCGTGGGGTCCGGGTGGAAGTCTTGTGGAGTGGGGAGTGAGTGTTGGGGAGTGGTCTGCAGAAAGACACTGGCCACTGGACATTGGCCACTGGCCACTTCCACTCCCCAACACCCACTCGCCACTCCCCCGCTATGTTCACCCCATGACCTTCTGGACCGCGGACAACCTCCAACGCATCACCGCCGGCACCTGGCCCAACGGGAAGCCCGCCGACACCCTCGTCGGGCTTGGCATCGACTCACGCAGCATCACAACCGGGCAGGTCTACCTCGCCATCATCGGCGACCGCCACGACGGCCACGACTACATCAGCCACGCACACCAGCGCGGCGCACCCTGCGCAATCGTCTCCCGTATC
>DAIOEG010000240.1:0-4571 GCA_036746415.1 Phycisphaera sp.
TGCGTTGGCTTTGGCCGGTGACGGGGCCGGGGGTGTTGGCGCTTGGGGTGTACATGTCGGCGTATTGGACGGCGGCGCTCTTGGGGACGCGCTGCGTGGTGCGGCGCTTGGGATTACCTGTGGCGGTGGTGCTGCCGGTGCTGTGGGTGGGGCTGGAATGGTTCCGCGGCGTCTGGCCGGTGGGTGGGTTTGCGTGGTTCACGCTGGGGCAGACGCAGGCGATGTGGGGTGTGGGTGATGCGCCGATCGCGGCGCAGCTTGCGTCGTTGTTGGGTGCATCCACGATTGGATTGGCGATCGCTTGCGTGAGTGGGGTGATCGTGGATGTGTGGATGGGGCGGTTATCGAGATGGTTGGGCGGGGTGTTGGCGTTGGGGGTGGTTGGGTTGGTGTTGTTGAATGGTGGGTGGGTGAGTGATCGAGCGTTCGATGTGAAGCGTGAGTTGGTGTCGCAGGTGTCGCTGGTGCAGACGCGCAGCCCGCATGACAACAAGGCGTCGCCGACGGTGGAGACGTTGGAGCGGGACTGGGCGGAGTTGAAGGGGTTGCATGAGGAGGCGGTTGCGGTGGGGGGGTTGGGGGGCGGACCCCACGCAGCTTCGCAGCGTGGGCTTCATGGGGGTGGTGAGGTGGCGTTGGTGGTTTGGCCGGAGACGGGGGTGCCGGGGAAGTTTGATGAGGCGGGGTCGGCGCTCTATCGGCGTCATGCGATGACGCTGGACCCGTTGACGCAGGACGGCATGTTTTTTCGGGTGTATGCGGACATGGCGTTTCGCGCGCGGGAGTTGATCGCGGCGGGTGGTGTGCCGACGGTGGTGGGGGGCTCGACGCTTGAGCTTGATGCGCTGGGTGAAGAGCGTGACTACAACAGCGCATTTCTGGTGGGGCCGCAGGGCGAGATTGAAGCGCGCTACGACAAGATGCACCTCGTGCCCTGGGGCGAGTTTCTGCCGGGGCCGGCGTGGCTGCGCGATTCGGTCTTGCGGTGGTTTAGCCCGTACGGGCCGGGGAATGATTACTCGATCGATCGGGGCGAGCGGGTGGTGTTGTTTGAGGTGGGCGAAGGCGAACGCACGCTGCGCTTCGCCACGCCGATCTGTTTCGAAGACACGGTGGGGCGGTTGTGTCGCGCGATGGTGTACGACCCGGCAACGGGCGCGAAGCGCGTCGATGCGCTCGTGAACCTCACGACCAACGGCTGGTTCGGCCGGCTGCCTTCGGGCGACGACCGAGGCGGTCTTGCCTGGCGATCGGTACGGCTTCAACACCTGCAGCTCGCGTCGCTGCGGGCGATTGAGAACCGCGTGACGGTGGCGCGTTCGGTGAACACGGGCAGCTCGGCGGTGATCGCGCCGTCGGGGCAGATCGTGTCGATGGGCGAGCCGGGCGTGGCACAGGTTGTGCGCGGGCCGATCGTGAAGGACAGCCGTGTGACGCTTTATGCGACAGTCGGCGAATGGCCGATGGTATTGATGTTCTCTGCCGGCGTTGTCATATTAGTGTCGTCGCTCGTCCGGCCGCGCTGCCTGCGAGCGCGACACAGCACCGGCGAACCACCCAAGCCGGGCGACGTCACACGCTCAACTTCCGCAACCAACCCGCACGCAGCAGGAACCGCATCATGAACGCTCGCAACTTGACAGTCCGCATGACTCTGACCGCGGCGTTGCTGGCGGCGCTTCCCTTGACCGCGCAGGGGCAGGCCCGGCCGACGTCATCGGCTTCACCGGCGCTTGGCGCATCGATGGAAGCGCCAGCTCTCTCAACCGTGCGTCCGCAGGCGATGCAGATCGTGCTGGATGCGACGCAGGACGCCGACCCGCTCACGCGGACCAACGCCATCGAGGCTGCCCAGTGGATGGGCGAGCGGGCGTTGCCTGTGTGTCAGCTCGCGCTCCAGGACGAGCACCCGGCCGTGCGTTTCACGGCTCTTTATGTGCTTGGCAAGCTCCGGCTCGTGCCGCCCGGGCAGTCGCTGGCGTCGATGCTCGATGGCCGGCAGCCGCCGTTCGTCGAGGCCGCCGCTGTGTTTGCTGCAGCGCGGGGCGGCAACGCGACCGACGAACTCATCGGCAAGATGAGCCAGTACGTGTTCCACTACGACCCATCCGTCCGCGCCAACGCCGTCATGCTGCTGGGCGAGTTAGGCAACACCTCCGCGGTGTCGATGCTGCGTCAGGCCACTCTTCGGCCCGAGGGCGACCGCAACACGCCCATCCGCTGGGCGTTGCTGCGACTCCAGACCGCCGAGGCCCAGTACAAGCTCGGCGACGGCAAGGCGCTCGACTCCATCCGCGGCGGCTGCTACTCGGGCCTCGACGAGGTCCGCATCCTCGCCGTCCAGACCCTCGGCAAGCTGCAGGACCACGCGATGCGGGGCAACCTTGTGAATTTCCTCGATGAGAACCCCGTCGAGTTCCGCCTCGCCTCGGCCGACTCGCTGGCACGCATGGGCGACCCGATCGGCCTGCCGGTGATGCTCGAGGCCGCCAGCTTCGACATGCCCACCGCCCGCGCCCAAGCCGCCTTCGCCCTCGGCCAGGCCGACGCCCGCCCCGAGGCCCGTGGCACACTCATCCGCCTGCTCAGCGACGCCGACCCCAAAGTCCGCCTCGCCGCCGCCGCTGCCGTCCTCGAAGCCACCCGCTGAACGCTCCCACATCCGTCTCACTCCCTCCGCAGCTCGGGGCCCTTCAGTGCCCCTGCACCCCCTCATACCCCCATTTTTTCAACCCCGCCGCCCCGATCGACCGATAACCGCCGCGCCTCCAACCACCCCCGCGCAGCGCAAGCGTTGACACGCGACCCCCGCCGGGGTAGATATGACGCACGTAAACGTTGGGATGTGCCCGGAGTGGGTCCGTCTTGTCGGGCGTCGCCCCGATCCAACCCTCTCTTCACGAACGAGTCGAAGGAAGCCGCCTGTGAGCCCGTTGACCAAAGTCTTTGTTGTTCTGGTGACGCTGCTGTCGATCCTTTTGGTGGCTCTTGTCGTGCCGTTCGTTGCGAACGTGGACGACCTGAAGAAGGAGATGGCCCAGACCAGCACGCTCCTGCAGGCCGCCCAGACCGCGGCCGAGAGCGCCAAGGCCGAGCTGCTCGAGTCCAAGGAGAAGGTGGACACGACGATCGCCGGGCTGAACCAGACCATCACCCAGATCCAGACCGAGCGTGACAAGCTGCAGGGCGAGGCCGTCGCCGTCCGGGCCGAGCTTGCCCGCGAGAAGGCCGACAAGCAGGCCCTGAGCGCGACCGTCGAAGCGATGACGACCAATGAGTCGACCAAGACCGAACTGCTCAGCGTCTACAACACGCAGCTCCAGTCGGCTCAGACCAAGGTCGTCGATCAAGCGACCCGCCTGACCGAACTCGAAGACCGCGTCAATGAACTCACCAGCCAAGGCGCCGCTCTTCAAACCAACATCCGCCGTCTGATTGAGCGTAACGCGTCGTCCACGCAAGAGGTCGCCGCGTTGACGCAGCAGATCGAGGGCTTGGGCGCGACGCCCGTGTCCGTCGCCTCGGCCGTCGCCCAGCAGGCACCGACCGTGACGACCTCCGAGCCGATCTACGGCCGAGTTACCGGCATGCGTGCGGCTTCCTCGGGTGACCAGCTCGTCGAGCTCAATGTTGGCCGGGCCGACGGCATCGGACAAGGCACCCGCCTGCTCGTGTATCGTGGCACCAGCGAGCTCGTCGCCGTCCTCGAAGTCCGCTCCGCTGACGAAGGCGTCGCCGTCGCCAGCATCCAGAGCATCAAGTCCGCCATCCAGGTCGGCGACAACGTCGTCTCCAGCACCGGCCTCTGATGCCTCGCATCAAAGACCAAAAGTAGCGCCGCGGCTCCGCCGCGCTGAATCAAAAAAACGCCACCTCCCCGAGCGACTCCCATGGCCCAAAGCGGCTCCAACAACGTGTACACCGCGCTCTCCTTCGCAGCATTCCTCACGCTCCTCGTTGCCGTCATCTATGTCTTCACGCAAGGCATGGCCCTGACCAACGGCGGAATGATGTGGTGGATGTCCAAGCTGTCGTAACACACGACCGCACGCGACAAGACCGCGAAGCGAACCCCACGACACAACGTCAAGAGGGCGAGGAGACTCGCCCTTTTTAGTTTCAACCGCCGGGCCGTTTCACTGTCTCCGACGCCCTCAACGCGTTCGGTTACAATCCCGTTGGCACTTGCAACCCCCGACCGCACCACCCCCCGCACCCCGCGGACCGCGAGGCGACCTTGTTGATCCTCGACAATTTTCTGAGCTTCTTCAGCGTCGATATGGGTATCGACCTGGGCACCTGCAACACCCTCGTGTGTGTGCGCGGCGAGGGCATCGTGCTGAACGAACCTTCCGTCGTCGCAGTCAAACGCGGGACCAACCAGGTGCTGCAGAACGGCAACGCCGTCGGCTGGGTCGCCAAAGAGATGCTCGGCAAGACGCCCGGCAGCATCACCGCTATCCGCCCGCTCAAAGACGGCGTCATCAGCGACTTCGAAATCACCGAGGCGATGCTCGGCTACTTCATCCGCAAGGTCAACGGCAAGCGGCCGTTCGTCAAGCCCCGCGTGG
>DAIOEG010000241.1:0-427 GCA_036746415.1 Phycisphaera sp.
GTCGAGGTATGCGGGCATGTGCAGAGTGTAAAGCAGGGCAGGAGAAAACGTGAAACGTGAAAGGTGAAAAATGAAACGGGACATCAGCACGTGCAATGCATGCCGAGGCGCGGCGTTTGGGCACGAAGCTGCCGTAGTGGCTCCCGTACCATACGGCCATGGGCATGGATGATGAGTTGCCAAAGCACACACGCAGCGCGCTGCTCTACGGCGGGACGTTTGACCCGCCGCACCGCGGGCACGTGGAGCTGGCGCAGCATGCGGCGCGCGCGGTCGGCGCTGATGCGCTGCTCGTGGTCCCCGCGGGGCGATCGCCTTTTAAGCAGGGGCGAGAGCAGACTGCGGCGCATCACCGGCTCGCGATGGCTCGTCTTGCGTTCGCCGACGTGCCGGGCGCGGTGGTGCTGGGCATCGAGGCGCTGGCGGG
>DAIOEG010000241.1:441-4550 GCA_036746415.1 Phycisphaera sp.
ATCGACACGGCAAGGCAGGTGCGGGCTGCGCTGCCGGCGTCGTCACAACTCACGCTGCTCATCGGCGCGGATCAGGCACAGAGCTTCCACCTCTGGAAAGACGCGAAGTCGCTCGCACAGATCGCACGGCCCGTGGTGCTGGCACGACTCCCCATGGACGCGGAAGCGATGCGGCGGTGGCTTGAACGCGATGCGCCGTCGTGGATGCGCACCTTCACAGTGGTGCCAGCGCCGCTCATGGACGTGTCGGCCAGCGCGGTGCGCGAACGGATTGCACGCGGCGAATCGATCGATGATGCGGTGTGCCCGGCAGTCGCGTCGTACATCCTTAAGCACGGGTTGTATCGCGAGCAATGAGCGCGGCGGTTACGCTGCCGGGCCCATCCCTGTGAGGCCAACGCGTTGAACCGATTGATCCAGAGCGTCTTGGTGCTGACTGTGTTTGAGAACATCTCGACCGCGCTCGCGGAGCACGGGACGTTTTTCTACACGCACGAGAAGCTGGCGTTTGGTGCGCTGCCCAATCTGGCGCTGGGCGTCGTGTCGGGGCTGTGTTACGTGATCGGCGCAGCGAAGAGCCACGCGTTCTCGCGGCGGCTGGGCGAGCGAAACGTGCTGCTTGGCACGATGGTGCTGCAGATCGTGACGGCGGGGCTGATGGCGTTTCTCGCGCTGCCGATGGTGTTGGACCGTGGGGTGATGTCCACCCTTGAGGTGTCGGTGTGGCTGTCGGTGTTGTTCTGCGTTCTGAGTTTGCTATTCGGCGTGAAGTGGCCTGTCATCGAGAGTTACCTCGCGGCGGGTCAGACGCCTGCGGAGTCGGCGTCGTCGGTGGGCTGGTTCAACCTGGGGTGGTCGGGCGGCGTGGTGGTTGCGGTCGCGGTGGCGGGCTGGCTGCTCAAGGTGTGGGCGCCGTGGTTGTTCGTGGTGCCTGTGATCACGAGCGTGCTTGCGATCGGGCTGGTGCTGCGCTGGCCGGCCAGGCCGGTGCATCTGGAGAACGATCACCCGCAGCGCCCGTCGGCGGTGGTGCTGTCGCGATACGGCCGATTGCTGGTGAGCAGCCGTTGGCAGATGTTCACGAGCTACGCGCTCTACTTCGTGATGGTGCCGCTGTTCCCGATCGTGTTCCGTGACCTGGGCGTGGGAGTAGCGATGGCGACGGTGTTTGCGTCGATGGTCGCGCTCGCGCGGTTTCTGACGTTTGCGGCGATGCATCGTTGGAAGGGTTGGCACGGCCGGCCTGTACTGCTGTGGGTCGGGCTGGTCCTTGCGCCGCTCAGCGCGTGGGCGGTGTTGGTGGGCGATGCGCTTTGGGTGGTCGTCGTGGGTCAGTTGGTGTTTGGGTTCTCGGCGGGGTTGTGCTACTTCTCGGCGTTGTATTACGCGCTGGTGATCCACAACGCGGGGGTCGAGGCGGGCGGCGACCACGAGGCCGTCATCGGCGCGGGTTTTGTCGTAGGGCCCGTGGTCGGGCTTGGCGCGACGAAGCTGGGCGTGCTGATGGGCAACGCCTGGCTTGGGATGACGCTGGGGCTGCTGCCGCTGCTTGCGGTGGGGACTTACAAGGGCGCTGCGCCGCTGGCACAATTGTTGCGTGAGGACCGCGCGCGTCGTGATGCGGGGCCTGCGGTGAGTGCTTAGCATGGGCCGACATGAACAACAACAAGAAGCTCACGCTCGCGCACGTCACGCATGAAGCGGTGGAACACATCGGCGGTATCGGCACGGTGCTCGAGGGCATGATGACCTCGCCGGTGTATCAGCAGCACGTCAAGCGGTCGATCCTCGTCGGCCCCTACTGGGGCCAGCTGGGCGTGGACCCGAGCAAACGGCTGGGCGAGCACGGGCAGGTGCTCTACTCCTCGATGGACCAGATCGACACGGCCGGGCTCGGCGTGCGCTTCCGCCCGATCGAGTGGGCCTTCAACGTCGCCATCATCTACGGCAAGCGCACCTACCACCCGCCCGGCCAGGGCCGAACGGGCGAGTCCGAGGTCCTGCTCATCGACGTGTTCAAGGCCAACGCGGACCGGCTCAACGTCTTCAAGCACCGGCTGTGGGAACGCTTCGGCCTGGACAGCGCGCGTTACGATTCGGCTTGGGATTACGAGGAATACGTGCGACTCGCCGAGCCGGCGCTCTACGCACTGCGCTCGCTACTCAAAGATGATGACCTGCCCTGCACACTCTTCTCGCACGAGTTCATGGGCATGCCCGCAGCACTGGCGGCGATCCTCGACGGCGGCGACGACTTCCGCACCGTGTTCCACGCGCACGAGTGCGCCACCGCACGACACCTCGTCGAAAACCATCCCGGCCACGACACGATGTTCTACAACGTGCTCGACCGCGCGCAGGCGCAAGGGCTCTTCGTTGACGACGTGTTCCCCGGTCAGGACAGGCACCTGCGGCATGCGCTCGTCAGCCGGTCGCACCTGTGTGACGGCATCATCGCCGTCGGCGACCGCACGGCCGACGAGCTGCGGTTCCTCAACCGCGAACTCCACGACAAGCCGATCGACCTTGTGTACAACGGCCTGCCCGCCGCCAAGGTCCCGATGAAAGACAAGCTTGCCGCCCGCGCGATGCTTCAGCAGTACGCCAAGACGCTGTGCGGAGACACGCTGGGCACGCCCGATGTGCTGATGACGCACATCGCAAGGCCCGTGCTGTCCAAAGGCATCTGGCGAGACCTCGCTGTGTGCCACGCGATGGAGCCGATGCTGCAGAAACAAGAGCGCGCGGGTGTCTTGTTCATCCTCACGTCCGGCGGGGGCGTCCGCCGCCGACAGGACGTGCTGGAGATGGAGCAGCGTTACGGCTGGCCGAGGCATCACCACGAAGGGTTCCCCGACCTGGTTGGGCCAGAGGTCGATCTTTGGCGGATGATCGAGCCATTCAACCGTGAACACAAGAATGTGCAAGTCGTGCTCGTGAATCAGTTCGGCTGGTCGCCGTCGCGGATCGGCAAGCGGCTGCCCGAGGGCATGGACATGCATCAACTGCGGATCGCGGTGGATGTCGAGTTCGGCATGGCGACGTATGAGCCGTTCGGCATCAGCCCACTCGAACCGCTCAACGCCGGTGCCCTGTGCGTCATCAGCAACGTCTGCGGCTGCGAGGGCTTCGTTCGCCACGTGACCAACGGCTTCAAGGTGCCCAACGTGCTCTCGGCCGACTACGTGACACTCGGCCACGACGCCGACATCGAACGCTGCAAACAAATCGGTACCCACGACCGCGACGCCCTCGAGGCCCGCGAAGCAACCCGCATCGCCGGCGAGCTGATGAAGCACCTGCCGACCACCGACACGCAGCGCGAAACCCTCATCGCCAACGGCCAAAAACTCGTCGCCCGCATGGGCTGGGATCAGGTCTTGGAAGAGTCGATGCTGCCGATGCTGCGCAGGATCCAGTGAGGGCTATGGGCTTGCGAGTGTCATGTCATAAGATGCTGTGATGCTCAAGCGGCCACTTGCCATCCGAGTCTCGTTGGCGAACAAGTGTCAGCTGTTGTTCGGCTTGGCGGTGGTGCTGATCCTGGCGGCGGCGTTGGCGGTCGTGAGTTGGCGGATGGAGGGGCTGGTGATGCGCGGGCCGCAGAAGCGGGCGCAGGATTTGGCTGAGCTATGGCTGTCGGGGCAGGTGCGCTTCACCGAACCGGGCCAGGAGTCGGCTGAGGGCGCGGGGACCGGCGGCGTTGACAGCGCTGGCGTGATCGTCACGCTGGTCACGGCCGACGAGTTGTCGTCGGTGGCATCCAACAACGTGTTTCTCGGTGAAGCGGTCGAGCGTTTCGAGCGCGTGCCCGATGCGACCGAGCGTTTCGAGCAGGCGGTGGACAGCACCGGTCGGCGTTTCTTCCGGTTTGCACGCGCGGTGCGGCTCGAAGACCTGCAGAAGCGCGCGGGCCTGACGCAGGCAACAGTGGCCAGCGCATCGAGCAACCCGCTCGAGGGTGTGTTGCTGATCCAGCTGCGTGACAACGAGGTCGTGGTGCAGCAGACGCTGAATCGTCTGTACGCGATCGCGGCGGGGCTGGTGGCGGGGCTGCTGGCGATCGCGGTATTTTGGTTCATCACGACCCGGCTGATCCTCTCGCCGGT
>DAIOEG010000242.1:0-4548 GCA_036746415.1 Phycisphaera sp.
CGATCAGCCCGCTGAAGAACACGTAAATCAGCAGCACCATCGGTAGGTAAAAGTCCACGATGATCCCAGCCGTCGCCAGCCACTTGCTGCCCCACCACCGCTCCGCGTGCACCTCGCCGGCCTGCAGGAACTCATCGAGGTCCACGATCAGGTCGACCACCACAAATAGCGACAGCAACACCGCGGCAAGAATCACATAGTTCGCCAAGAACTGCCGCACGATGTACCGGTCCAGTGTCGTCATGAGTTGCAGACCCGATCAACCGTTTCAACAGATCACATCAAGTGCACAGCGCGACGTGTCACGCTTCAATGCCGAGCCACCTGACAGTACGCCACGCCCAGCACGACCAGCAGCGCCGCGTTGGCGGACCACAGCACGCCCAGTGCACCCGCCAGCGGGAAGTTCGCGCTGGTCGCCATATTGCCGCCCGCGTTGGTGATGATCACCGTCAGGATCGCCAGCACAAACGTCGCGAAATACACCACCAGCGGCAGCGACGACCGCATGCGGATGCTCAGCACCGCACCCAGGAGCAGCAAGAGACAACACGAGACGGCCGACGCCGCGCGCTGGTGCAACGCGCCGCGGATGCGGTAGTGCAGCACCACGTACTCGGTCGCCAGCTGCTGACGCCTCGGGCCCACCGTCGGCGAGTCCGCATACACCGGCTGGGTCGACAGCTCCTCCAGCGCGTCGTAGCTCATCTCGCGTTGTTCACGCTCGAAGATCAGTGTTGGCCACCGCAGCGCCTTGATCGGCAGCGTCGGCTGCTGCGTGCCCGTCTGCCGTGTGGTCACGTCCACCAGCTCCAGCTCGATCACCGGCTCCTGCGTGAAGGGTGACACGCGCACCTTGGCCGTCGCCTCTCGCGCCTCAAACACCCGGTCTGCCGGCGCTCCTTCCAACAGCTGCACAAACTGCTCGACCACCAAAGGCCCAGAACGGCCGCGCAATAAAAGCTCGTCGCCCACGGGCGTCACCACCGCGTCACGGATCACGTAACGATCCGCCGCGATCGGGCCGAGCAGCTCCATCTTGTCGGAGCTCGCGATCATCGCCAGCCGGAGGCGCTCGGTCGCGAGCGCCAGCGTCAGCTCGCGCATCTTCTCCCGCACGCGGTCGTAGTGCTCGGGGTTACGGCCAAGCTCGATCAGCTCTCGCCACGAGAAAAAGTCCGGCTGGTCTCGCATCGGGCTGGGCGTCACGATCGGCCCGATCGACGGGCTGCCCTGCGCAAAGTCGCCCTTGGCCAGGTCGAAATACACCGCGTCCCGCAGATACAGATCGATGATCGTGTCCTCGGTCGCCGGGTCGCTGTAGACAAGCACCGTCGCCTCGGCGGCCGTGTAGTCGCGGATGAGTCGCCGCTGCTTGTCCTGCTCACCAACGGCCACGCCCTTGAGCACGAGTGCCCGCTCCGCGCCGCGCTCCGCGACCTGAGCCGACTGATCCGCATCCAGCTCGACGGCCGAGTCCGCGTACAGCACATAAGGCGAGTACTCAAACGGCTTGTTCTGGTTCAACCGAGCGGCCATGAGCGTCACCACGTCGCTCTTGACGATCTGCTCGGCCTGCTTGAAGAAGTACGGCACCACCGTGTTCGACAACACCAGCAGCGAAAACGTCAACACCAGCCCGAGCCCCAGCACCGGGCCCAGCACCGTGCGGTACGACAGACCACTGGCCGACATCGCGAGCACCTCGTTGTCCTGCGCCAGCCGGATGAACACCAGCGTGCTCGCAAACGCCCCGGCAAACGGCAACGCAAACCCCAGCACCGTCGGAGCCGTGTACAACAGAAAACGCACCAAGACCGTCGGCGAGAGCAGCCCGTCGCTGATCGGCCGGATCGCCACCGCGAAGCTGATGAGCACCACCAAGACCACCGACGTCACCGTCAACAGCTTGAGCAGCTCACGCAGGATGTAAAAGTAAAGCGTCCAGGCCAACGGTCACGCGCCTCCTTGCTGCGACAGTCTAAAGCATCGCGCGCCGGTCAGTTCATGAGGTCGGTATCGTGAACTCAAAGAAGTCATTTCACAACCCCCCTCCCATCGGGAGGGGAGTTACAGAGACACGCCGCTCAATCAGATTCTGCGCTTTTCACTCTTCACTCTTCACTCTTCACGTTTGCTTCAAAGCCCCACGCTGCACATCCAGCAACCGCTCGATCCCCTGGCCCGCCAAATCGAGCAGCTCGTTCAACTGCGACCGGTCAAACACGCCCTGCTCACCCGTGCCCTGCACCTCGATGAACTTGCCCTCCGCGTTCATGACGACGTTCATATCCACCTCGGCCCGCACGTCCAGCGGGTAGTCCAAGTCCAAGGTTGCCACGCCGTCGACGACGCCCACGCTCACCGCCGCCACCGCTGGCAACAGCGGATCGCCCACGATCTGGCCCCGCGCCTGCGCGACGCGCACGGCCTGGACCAGCGCGACGTACGCGCCGGTGATCGCCGCCGTGCGCGTCCCGCCGTCGGCATACACCACGTCGCAGTCACACGCGATCGACACGCCCGGCATCTTCGACAGGTCCACCGCCGCGCGCAGCGAACGCCCGATCAGCCGCTGGATCTCCGTGGCCCGCCCGTCGGTCTTGCGCTGCTTGCGCTGAGCGGTCGACCCCGGCAGCATGGCGTACTCGGCCGTCACCCAGCCGCGCTCGAACAGCCCCGTCTGCGCGTTGCGTGGCAGCCACGGCGGGGGCTTGTCATCGATGCTCGCCGTGCAAAGCACCCGCGTCTGCCCCATCGAGATCAGCACGCTCCCCGCCGCCGCCGTCGGGAACGGCTCGATCGACACCGCACGCAACGCATCCACCGCTCGCTCTTGATTCTGCATCCCACCGTCGTACCCCATCCCTTTCTAAAACACAAACTGCCCGGACGCATCAAAGGTCAAATCCTCATATGCTGTGTCCCAACGCAACTACGGATGACAGCCCTTTCACCCCGATCAGGAATAGCTCTCATGTCATATAAGCTCGAAGAGATCGAAGGCATCGGCCCCGTCAAGAAAGCGGCGCTTCATAAGGCGGGCCTGACAACGACGCAGTGCCTGCTGGACCACTGCCACAACCCCGCCGGCCGAAAGGAAACCGCCGCCGCCTCGGGCCTGACCGAGCAGGAGCTGCTCAAGTTCACGAACATGGCCGACCTCATGCGGATCAAGGGCGTAGGCGAAGAGTTCAGCGAGCTGCTCGAGGCCGCTGGTGTCGACACGGTGAAAGAACTCAAGCACCGCGTGCCCGCGAACCTCACCAAGGCCCTCGCCGACGCCCAGGCCAAGAGAAACATGGTCCGCCGCCTGCCCAGCGAGACCGAAGTCGCTGGCTGGATCGAGCAGGCCAAGGCATTGCCACCGATCCTGACCTACTGACCACAACCGCCCCGCTCCTCGCTATCATTGCAAATCATGATCACCCTCTGAGGTGGTCGACTGGCCGCGTGCCCGAGTGGACCAAGGGGACGGATTGCAAATCCGTTTGCGCAAGCAGTCGTGGGTTCGAATCCCACCGCGGCCTTTCTTAACATCTTTCTCTCAATCCGCGTTGATCTGCGTTCATCTGCGGTTCCAAACTCAGTCACGCAGCCAACACGCCCGGCAGGATTCGAACCTGCGACCTACCGCTTAGAAGGCGGTTGCTCTATCCAACTGAGCTACGGGCGCTGTGTTTCAGGCATCTTACCTCGGTGGGGCAGGTGAGACGTGGTGGTGGTGCAGGGGGCCTGAAGGCCCCCGAGCCTCTGGGCGGAAGATTTTTTTGGAAGTGTGGGAATAAAACGGGTCACTCGGCGGTAAAGAACCTTGACACCGTACCGCCGTGTCCGATGGTGGCGTGGGCGGGCTTGCCGCACTTAGGGCACTGGCCGGTGTAGGCGGTGGCTTGTTTGTTGCGGTACAGTCGGCTGTAGGTGTGGCAGCACTTCCAGAAGATCGCGATCCAGGGGCGTGCAGCGCGCGGCGGTGTGGTTGAAGACACAGGGCCTAAAGGCCCCGAGCCCCGGGGGGCGGAGCGGATGGAGGACAGGTCGAGGATGTAGTCGCGGGGATCCACAAAGGGCTTATCGGCAGGAAACGCCGGTTTCAATCGTCTTGCGGGGGCTCATCCGTGGTGAGGCCGGCGTCGTCGCCGGTGGGGGTGAGCTCGGCGATGCGTTTTTGGGTGGTGTCGAGGATCGCACGGCAGCGTTGAAGCAGCTGCGTACCCTTCTCGTAGTCGGCGAGGGACTGTTCGAGGCCGGACTCGCCGGTCTCGATGCGGTCGATGAGGGCCTCGAGCTGCGCGAGGGCCTGCTCGAAGGTGGGTGCGTCGTCGTGGGGTTTGAATCGGGCCATGTTGGGCGTTAGGAGTTGGGGCTTAGGGGTCAGGGGAAGAGGGTGGGGTGTTGGGTGGAGTTGGTTTTTTTGGAAGGTTTGGGGGTGGGGGCCGGACGCTTCGCGGTGCTCAGCGTTGGCGTGATGAGCGTGGGGTTGGGGTTGGGACGTGACGTGACTTGGCCATCGGGGAAGACCGTCGTGAGGTGCGTCACTTCTCGGGC
>DAIOEG010000243.1:0-1576 GCA_036746415.1 Phycisphaera sp.
GGTTGCTGATGGTGGCGAGCACGTCGTAGGGGATGCGGGCCCAGTCGGCGGTCATAAAGTCCTGCGACTCAACAGCGCGGACGGCGACGACCTGCTCGTGCGTCCTGCCATCACCCATGACGCCAACGGCCTTGACGGGCAGCAGCACGGCGAAGACCTGCGCAGTCTTGCGGTACAGGTGGTTGGCGACGATCTCATCGAGCAGGATCTCGTCGGCCTCACGCAGGAGTTCGAGCTGCGCGGGCGTGACTTCGCCCAGCACGCGGACAGCAAGCCCCGGCCCGGGGAAGGGGTGACGCCAGACCATCTGTTCGGGCAGGCCGAGCACCTCGCCGAGCTTGCGGACTTCGTCTTTAAAGAGGTTACGGAGCGGCTCGATGAGGTCGAAGCCGAGCTGCTCGGGGAGCCCGCCGACGTTGTGGTGGAGCTTGATGTTGGCGGCGGTGCCCGCGTAGCCGTGGCCGGACTCGATGACGTCGGGGTAGAGGGTGCCTTGCGCGAGGTACTTGACGGGCGTGGCGGGTGATGCAGCGCTTGTTGGATGCGAGGCCGTTGCGATGTCGTTAGCGGTGTGCTTGAAGACCTCGATGAAGCGGTGGCCGATGCGTCGGCGCTTTTCCTGCGGGTCGGTGATGCCGGCGAGGTCGCTAAGGAAGGCGTCCGCAGCGTCGATGACGCGGAGGTCGAGGTTGAAGTGTCCCTTGAAGGTATGTTCGACGAGTTGTCGTTCGCCTTTGCGCAACAGGCCGTTATCGACGAAGATGCAGGTGAGTTGCTTGCCGATGGCTTTGGCGAGCAGCGCGGCGACGACGGAGGAATCGACCCCGCCGGAGAGGCCCAGCACGACGCGGTCGTTTCCGACGCGATCTTGGATGCGTTTGGTTTCGCTTGCGACGAAGTCGGCCATGGTCCAGTTGCCCTTGGCCTTGCAGACATCGAAGAGGAAGTTTCGGAGCAGGTCGTTGCCGTGCGGCGTGTGAGTGACTTCGGGGTGGAACTGCACGCCGTAGAAGGGTCGGTCGTTGTGGACGACAGCGGCGTAGGGGCATGTGGGCGTGGTGGCGAGCGGCGTAAAGTCGGCGCTGAGCGTTTGCACCTGATCGCCGTGCGACATCCACGCGGTGGTGCTCGCGGGCACGCCTTTGAAGAGGTGGTTTTCGTTCTCAACGTGGAGCTTGACCCGGCCGTACTCGCGTGCGGCGGCGGGGCTGATGTCGGCACCCAGGAGTTGGCAGGCGACCTGCATGCCGTAGCAGATGCCCAGCGCAGGGACGCCCAGATCGAAGAGTCGCGGGTCGGGTTTGGGGGCGTTTGCTTCGTAGACCGAGGACGGTCCGCCCGATAGGACGATACCGACGGGCTTGAGTTTGGCGAGCTCTTCGATGGTGATGTCGGGCGGGACGAGGATGGAGTACACGCCGGCCTCGCGGACACGGCGTGCGATGAGCTGCACGTACTGGCTGCCGAAGTCGAGGATCGGCACGACCTGCCCGATCACGCTGGGCGGCACGTCGGCGAGGACATCGAAGCTCGGGTTGGCGAGAGGCGTTCGGTCAGGTGTTCGCCCTCGTCGATC
>DAIOEG010000243.1:1586-4544 GCA_036746415.1 Phycisphaera sp.
CGACTTGGCCGACGACGCCTGCGGGGAGGTCGGCGGTGACATCAAAGCTGGACATGCGCGGTTCCTTTTGGGGGAACGACTTAGTATACGTGAAGGTGTGGGGGGAGAACCAGACGCTTCGGGGACTCAGTGTCGGCGTGTTGGAAGCATGCCTATAGGATGGTGGGATGCGTGGGAGCTTGTTTGTTTTTGCTGTGGTGGTGATGGTGTGGGGGCTTGCATCGGCGCGGGCGGAGCGCGTTGGGGCGTTGACGGTGGAGCGGGCGGTACAGGTGGGGACGGCGATCGATGAGTCGCATCCGGATCAAGCGGCTTTGTATGCGTTAATGGCGGATGTGATGGAGTGGCCGACTGTGGTGAGTGATACGGGGGCGCGGGTGGCGGACGTGGAGGGGATGTTGGCGGAGCCGGCGTCTTGGCGTGGGGCGCTGGTGGTGTTGGAGGGTCGATACGCGGGTCGTCAGCGGCGGATCGCGTTGCAGCGCGCGGGCGGGCCGTGGGGCGATGCGGTGACGGAGTGGGGCGTGACGGTGGCGGGGGCTGCAGGTGCGCAGGGCGAGCGGGGGATTGTGATAGTCTGGTTTGCGGATGAGGCGGGCGCGGTGTCGCCGCCGAGGCACGATGCGCCGGTGCGGGTGATCGGGCGGTTCCTGAACGTGTGGGCGGACGTGGATGCATCGGGCGCCGCGTCGCGTTACCCGGTGATCGTCGCGCGTCGGGCGGACGAGTTGTCATCAAGCGGAGCGGTGGGCGGCGGGGTGAATCGATCGAACGGCGCGGGCGTGGTACTCGTGTTGTTGCTGGTGTTGGTGTACGCGGTGTGGCGGTTGCGCAAGTGGGGCCGGGTGAGTCATGCGGAGCGTCGCGTGCTGCATCGTGATCGGTTGGCACAGGCGCGGCTGGAGCGCGGGTTGGCAACGCCAGCGCGCGAGGAGCCGGACGACGATGCGGTGGACTTGCCCAGTGATCCGGCGGCAGCGCTGGATGTGTTGCAGTCAGGGGCCCAGCGCGGAGCGTGAGCGGCATGGCGGGCCAGTGTTTGTAGTTGGCTTATGATGCGACGATGGCAAAGGTGACTCTTGAGCTGCCCGGGCAGCGCTACGACATCGTGATTGACGCGGGGCTGCTCGGCGGGCTCGGCGGTCTGGTCAAATCGGCTGTGCCATCGGTGGCTAACGGCGGACGCGCAGCACTGTTCACCGATGAGAACGTCGAGATACACCACGCACGAGCTACGGCCAAGGCGATGCAGGACGCGGGGCTTGACACGGTGATCGCGGCATTTCCCTGCGGTGAGCGTTTCAAGACGCTGGGCACGATGCGCAAGCTGTACGAGGTGTTGCTCGACGCGAAGCTGGAACGCGGGCACCCGGTGGTTGCGCTGGGCGGTGGCATCGTGGGCGATGTCGCGGGGTTTGTCGCGGCGACGTATCTGCGTGGTGTGCCGTTCGTGCAGGTGCCCACGACGCTGCTGGCGATGGTCGATGCGTCGGTGGGCGGCAAGACCGGCGTCAACATGCCGCAGGGCAAGAACCTCATCGGCGCGTTCTGGCAACCCGATGCGGTCTTCGCTGATGTGGAGACGCTCAAGACCCTGCCGATGCGAGAGCTGCGGTGCGGGTTGGCCGAGTGCGTGAAGCACGGCGTGATCCGCGACCCGGCCCTGTTCCACTGGATTGATGAGCACGCTCAAGACATCCTCACGCTGCATGGCCCAACACTCATCGAGCTGGTGCGGCGCAATGTCGAGATCAAGGCGCGCGTCGTCATGGCCGACGAACGCGAGGCCGGCGAACGCGCCCACCTCAACTTCGGCCACACGTTCGCTCACGCCATCGAGGCCACCGCGAAGTACGGGACGACGTATCACCACGGCGAGGCCGTCGCGCTGGGCATGGTCGCCGCCGCTCGCGTGTCACACTCGCTTGGCTTGTGCGATGCAGCACTTGCAACTCAGATCATTGCGCTGCTCGACAAGCTCGGCCTGCCGACCTCCGCCCCCTTGCTCGCGAACGCATCGATCCTCATGAAAGCGATGGGGCACGATAAGAAAGTCCAGCACGGCAAGGTCCGGCTCATCCTGCCCACACGCTTGGGTGAGGTCGTCATGCGCAGCGATACACCTGCCGTGCTGATTGCAGACGCGTGGGAATCGCTGCGTCAGGCATCAAAGCTTTGAACCGTCACACTGCGACAGGGGCTTTGATCGCCGGGTGCGGGTCATAACCGAGTAGCTCGAAGTCTTCGTACTCAAACGCGAACAGATCGCTGACCAGCGGGTTGATCTTTAAGGTCGGCAGCGCCCGGGGCGAGCGAGTTAACTGCTCGCGGGCCTGGTCGATGTGGTTGCTGTAGAGGTGGACATCCCCGCCGGTCCAGATGAACTCGCCCACGTCCAGCGCGCAGACCTGCGCGATCATGTGCGTAAGCAGCGCGTAGCTCGCGATGTTGAACGGCACGCCGAGGAACACGTCGGCCGAGCGCTGGTAGAGCTGGCACGAGAGCCGACGCCTCACCGCGCCCGGCTCCAGCGGCGCGACGTAGAACTGAAACATCGTGTGGCAAGGGGGCAACGCCATCGACTCGACATCCGCGACGTTCCACGCGCTGACGATCAGGCGACGCGAGTCGGGGTTGGTCTTGATCTGTTCGAGCAGCCGGGCGATCTGATCGACGGTCCTGCCGTCGGGGCACTGCCACGACCGCCACTGCTTGCCGTACACCGGGCCGAGGTTCCCGTCGGCGTCGGCCCACTCGTCCCAGATGCTCACACCTTTCTCGTGGAGCGTGGCGATGTTGGTCTCGCCGCGGAGAAACCACAGCAGCTCGTGGATGATCGAGCGTGTGTGGATTTTCTTGGTGGTGACCAGCGGGAAGCCGGCGCGCAGGTCGAAGCGCATCTGGTGGCCGAAGAGCGAGCGTGTGCCCGTGCCGGTGCGGTCGTGCTTAACCGCGCCT
>DAIOEG010000244.1:0-4506 GCA_036746415.1 Phycisphaera sp.
AAGGACGCCGCGCTGCTCACCGGGCAGTTCACGCTCCGCTCCGGCAGGACCAGCCGGTACTACCTCGACAAGTACCGCTTCACCACCCGGCCCGACCTGCTCGCCGCGCTGGCCGAGCACCTCGCGCCGCTGGTCCCGCAAGGCACGCAACGCATCGCCGGCCCCGAGCTCGGCGGCGTGCCCATCGCCACCGCGCTCTCGCTCCGCACGCACATCCCCACCGTCTTTATCCGCAACGCCAAAAAAACCTACGGCACATCCAAACAAGTCGAAGGCGCCCTGCTCGAAGGCGACCGTGTCCTCATCACCGAAGACATCGCCACCTCCGGCGGACAAGCCCTCGAAGCCGCCACCATGCTCCGTGATCAACTCAAGTGCCACGTCGTCCAGATCACCGCCATCATCGACCGACAAGAAGGCGCACGCGAAACCCTCGAAGCCGCCGGCTTCCCCTTCACCGCCCTGTTCACCAAGTCCGACCTGGGTATCGTCGAGTAACGATCACACCAATACGCCGACGCTATGAAACTGTTTGACAACCGCTCGTAAGCAAATTTGAACCGCGGAGGCGCGGAGGACACAGAGACATGAACAAGAATTGGATCAAGCCCTCATCTCTTCACTTCTCGAAACTGACTGCTCCGTGTCCTCCGCGCCTCTGCGGTTCCAATCTGTTCGTTGTATGTGTTTCGAAACTGTGACGACGCGAGTCCCCGAGCGAAGCGTCTGGACCCCCACCCACACCCACACACCCCTTGATGCTCACGCGATGAACGGCCCCCTCGACACCACCCACACCCTCGGCATGCTCGGCGGGGGGCAGCTCGGACGCATGTTCGTTCAGGCCGCGCAGGCCCTGGGCTACCGCACGCACGTCTACTGCCCCGAGCACGACTGCCCCGCATCACAACTCGCGGAACACTTCACCTGCGCCGCGTACGACGACCTTGTTGCCGTCGAACGCTTCGCCCGCAGCGTCTCGGTCGTCACCTACGAGTTCGAGAACGTCCCCGCGCACACCGCGCTCACTTGCGCCAAGCACGCGCCCGTCCGCCCCGGCCAACACGTCCTGCACATCGCGCAAGACCGCATCCGCGAGAAGTCCTGGCTGCACGAACACCACGTCCCCGTCACGCCCTTCGTCCCCGTTCACAACGAGCAGGACCTCACGCTCGCCATCCAATCCCTCGGCCTCCCGGGCGTCCTCAAAACGTCCGGGGGCGGGTACGACGGCAAGGGGCAACGCGTCCTCCACAGCGACAACGACCGCATCTACGCGTGGCAAGACCTCGGCCAGGTCGCCTGCATCTACGAACAATTCATCGACTACGAACAGGAAGTCAGTGTCGTCGCCGCACGCTCCGCAACCGGCGACATCGCCACCTACGGCCCCATCGCCAACACGCACCGAAATCACATCCTCGACGTCTCCGTCGTCCCCAGCGGCGCATCCCCCCAAGTCGAAGAACACGCGCGGCAACTCACCCGCAGCATCATGCAACAACTCGACGTCGTTGGCGTCCTCTGCGTCGAGTTCTTCCAAAGCAGGCCAGGCAGCGACGCCTTCCAAGCCCTCGGCCCGATGATCGTCAATGAGCTCGCCCCACGCCCGCACAACTCAGGCCACCTCACGCTCGAAGCGTTCACTTGCTCGCAGTTCGAGCAACAAGTCCGGGCCGTCGTCGGCCTCCCGCTGGGTGAAGCCAAGCTCCGCCAACCCGCGGCCATGGCCAACCTGCTCGGCGACCTGTGGCAACAGGGCGAGCCCGCGTGGTCGCAGCTCGACGCGATGCACAACATCGCCCTGCACCTCTACGGCAAACACACCCCCAAGCCCGGCCGAAAGATGGGACACCTCACCGCCCTCGCCCGCACATCCCACGAAGCGCTGCGCGACGCCGTCGAAGCAAGAGCACAATTGCGAACGGAGGAAGAAAGGGGCTGAGGGGCCGGGGGCCAAGGGGCCAAGGGGCAAGGGGCAAGGAGCCAGTGCGAGTGAAGAAGTCCATCAGCTTGATCTTTGTCCTTTGTTCTGCTTGCCTGTATGCATCTATATGCACCTGCCACCATCTATGGATCACGTCTCCTTCTGCTCCGCGTCCTCTGCGGTTCAATCAAAACACCTTGATGCAAGCCACGCCATGACCCACCTCTCCGTCAACGTCAATAAGGTCGCGCTGCTCCGCAACGCCCGCCACTGGGACTACCCCAGCGTCACCCACGCTGCGCAGGTTGCGCTCCACGCTGGCGCAAAGGGCATCACCGCGCACCCCCGGCCCGACCAGCGACACATCCGCACGCAAGACATCCACGACCTCGCGGACCTGCTCAAAGAACCACGCTGGCACGACCGCGAGCTCAACCTCGAGGGCAACCCGTTCCTGGGTCACTACATGGACCTCGTCCGCGCGGTGAAACCAACACAAGCCACACTCGTACCCGACTCCAACGACCAGTCCACCAGTGACCACGGCTTCCTGCTCCGCGACCCCCGCGTCGTCGCCTCGCTCAAGCCCATCGTCGAAGAACTGCGTGGCCTGGGCATCCGCGTCAGCGTCTTTGTCGACCCCGAGCCGGGACTGATGGAACACGCCAAGTACACCAGCACGGATCGCGTCGAGCTCTACACGCAGCCCTTCGCCGAGGCCTTCAGCACCGTCCACCAGACGCACACGCTCAACCGCTTCTCCGCCGCCGCCGCCCGCGCAAACGAACTGGGCCTGGGCCTCAACGCCGGCCACGACCTCACCCTCGACAACCTCAAGCCCTTCCTCCAGACGCCCCA
Organism: Phycisphaera sp.; assembly: GCA_036746415.1. Taxonomy (GTDB): domain Bacteria; phylum Planctomycetota; class Phycisphaerae; order Phycisphaerales; family Phycisphaeraceae; genus DAIOEG01. The sequence continues at coordinate 2,786 of DAIOEG010000244.1, forward strand.
CATCCTCGAAGTGTCCATCGGCCAGGCCCTCATCGCCGACGCCGTGTTTATGGGGCTTGATAGTGCGGTCCGTGCGTATCTTAAGGCGTGTGCGTGATGGAGCGTGCAATGCGGCGCGACAAGTCGCGGCGCTACATGTCACCCGCGTCGCGCTCCGAGATTTCACACCGCGCCAACCGCAGCGCTTCCTCTGCATCCGCGATCATCTGCAACAGATCGCCGGGCATCGCGAGCGCTTCCCAGTGCCGTTCCAACATCGCCCGGCTCGCCTCGATCAGCACCCCCGCCCGGTCGACGCCCAGCGCACGCTCTTGCGCCGGCAACTCGCCGACGTGTTGCAGCGCGAACCACACCGCCTGCAGCCGCACCACCTCCGCCACCGACTTCTTCCACGCCCCGCCCTCGCCATTCACAGGCAACACCACCGCCGCCTGCGCAAACTCCACCCATTGCCCCAGCAACGCCGACCACGTGAGCGACCGCACATCCATCTGCAAAGCATAGACCCTCACCCACCCGCCTACGGCACGTCATAGATCGCAAGGTCGGGGCCAGAAGCATAGACCATCCGCTCCCCATCACTCGTAAACTGATAAGCAAACTGCTCACGCCGCAACATATACCAGTGATGGGTCACCCTGTACCACCGTTCGACCTCAATGGCGTCCGCACCATCCCGTCGCGCCACATACAGAGTGCCCGCCGACGTTCTGCATTGCTCAAGCCGTATCGCCGCCCCCGACAGCGCCGATGCCGCCGACGTGAGCTCCGAGATCTCTGGCAGCTGCGATGGGTCCACGATCGGCAACACGCGCATCTCCGCAGGCCCGTTCAGGTCGTCGTCCCAAGTTTCGACCACCCAATCAGATCTCATCCGCGCCACGTCGAACCGCCGCTGGATCGACACAACGCGATCGTCCCGCCAAGCCAGCGCATCGACCGGTGAAGCGTGATTCCACTGGCGCGACCACACGGCACTGAAGACTCGGTACCGACCCGACGTGTCCAGCAACCTCACGCGTCGCCCCGTCTGGACGTCATAAACCACCAGCTCGGCCACGCGGAACGCCAGCACGTCCCGCCAACTCCGCCACCCCATCGACTCCACCACCTTCGCCAGCGTCACGCTCGGCCAGCGCTGCGACGACTCCGCACCGTCCGCCCACCAACTCGTTAACACCGAAAGTGCGCACAGCACCACCATCGCCATCGGCAGACGCATCGGACCACGCACAAGCCACGCGTCACGGCGATGCACCGGCGCATCCGCCCCCCCACACTCCGGGCAAGTCGGCGAGCGCAGCCAGGCCTGCGCATCGCAGCGGTATCCGCACCCCGCGCAGTAACGCACGCCCACAACCCGGCCACACCCCCGCCAATACACACGCAACACACGCCACGCCCCGTACAACGTCAGCAGCAACAGCAAGGCAAAACACGCCCACACCAGCAGCGTTAAAAGGACGGACCAAGTCGACACCGCTGTGTACGCCTCCCACACGACCGCCTGCGTGCCGTCCGGCGAGACCGCCAAGATCATCGCCTCCCCGCCGCCCTCGCGGGCCACCGTGAACGTCGGCAAGATGACAGGCGCGGGCGGGTTCATACGTCGTATGACAATACCCCGCCCAACAACGCGACAACGAGCCGCGACCGTCAGGGAGTGGGGCCGTGGTGCGATTCAGCGACACCAAAGTATGCAAGCAGCGTTCGATCACGCT
>DAIOEG010000245.1:0-4505 GCA_036746415.1 Phycisphaera sp.
CGGGTCGATCAACGTCCCATCCACCCGCACCGCCTCCGTCTCCCGCACCTCCGTATCGCCACGCATCAGCCCCTCCCCGTGCAGCGTCACCTCGTGACGACGCAGAAACCCCACGACCTGCGACCTCGCACAATAACCCCGGTTCGACAACAAACGTTCCAGACGCATCCCACCACTCTAAAGCGTCGCGGGCGAGTTCACTCGCCCGTCGGTCCGACCAGCGTCGGGTCGGCTGTCAACACCGCACATCGTCGAACCGCCGCACCGACGCGCGAGCAAGCTCGCCCGCTACACATTGATGAAAAATAAGCGCAGCGCTGTTGGATTCAACAGCGCTGCGCGGGGTTACATGCTTTCAACGAACACACGACGGGGCGGGCCCAGGATCGCGGTGAGGGCCGCGACGTGTTGTCGGCCGTAGCGTCGGTGTCCGCCGGGTGTGCGCACGGACTTGGGCAGCGAGCCGCGTCGTTCCCAGTGGCGGAGCGATTCGCGGGAGATGCCAAAGCCGTTGGCGAGCTCGCCGATGCTCAGCCGGCTGAACTCGTGGGTCGTGTCTTCAAACTTGTCTTGATTGACATCCATCACACACCTTGCGGGGTTGGGGTTTGCATGCCACGCGGAGACGGGTCCGAGTGGCTTGGCCGAGTGACGCTTGCGGGGCAAGGGTCGGGGCCGGGGGCCGGGGGGGGGTCTGGGGTTGTTGAGAGTTCGGCGGTTGCCGAGTGCCGGCGAGTCAGTGGGTCGTGACGCGGTGCTTGCCTGCAAGCATCGCGACGCGGGTGACTGCCGGGGCGACGGCCGATGCCAAGGTCGCGTCACGCATGACGCAGTTGGCCGGGGCCTGTCGCAGTGCAACGCCACCGCGCCACGGACGAATGCCGTTAGCTGGAGCCGAGTTGGCGCGGTTGCTGCGTTTCATGACAAAAACTCAAACACGCCCGGGACGCACACCGTCGCTCGGGCACAACAACCTTACCCCCGTCCCCGCCCATCGGCAAGGAGGGAGTTCCACACGGTGACAGGTTTGACAGGTTTGGGCCGTGCCGCTGTGTAGCAGGCGAGTTCACTCGCCCGTCCGTGCACGCACCCCAACGACGGGCGAGCAAGCTCGCCCGCTTCACGGGGCGTGCACTCACTGCCTTCGCGGGTCGGTTTCGTTGATGATGTCGGTGATGCCGGTCTGGTTGAAGCCCTTGTAGCCGTCGTTGCGTTCGAGGTTTTCCAGGTGCGAGCCGATCGCGCCTTCGCGTTTGAACTTCTCGCCGTCGGCGTCGCTGATGAGCTTCATCGCAACCAGCCGGTCGACGCGTCGTGCATCAACAGCGAAGCGCTCGCCCTCGGTGAACTGCTGCTTGAGGTGGTCCCACGCGCTGAAGGGGTTCATCATCGCGATGCCCGACTCGGCCTTGAGCTGGGCGCGCAGCGCATCGAAGTCGAACTGACACTCGAGGTGGTGCATGCCGGCCTGCTGCATCGACTCGCCGTGCAGCGCGGTCCACAGGCCCACGGTGGCGAGGGCTGCGCTGTCGGGCAACGGCTCGTGTGCGAAGTCGCGTTTGATCTCTTCGGGCGAGAGGTCCACGTCGGCAAAGACGACCACGCCGGTGTCGGGCGACTCGAGCACCTGCGCGCCCCAGCCGGCGTGCTTGCCGGGGTAGAAGCGTTCACGGCAGAACAGGCCCAGCTTCTCGAGCACGCTGATGAGCGCGGCGAACGAGTCGCGTGAGCTGCGGTACGTGTGGTGGTCGTGGTTGGCCCAGCCCAGGCCGAGCTTGCATTGGCGGGCGTACTGCACGCGTGCGGCCTTGTTGCGGCGCATCCAATAGTCACGCTCGGCAGCGAAGAACAGGTCGGCCGACCACGCGACGCCCAGGTCCGCGATCGCCGCATCGACGAGTTCATGTGTGTGTGCAAAGGCCTTGGCGGTGTCGTTTGGCGCGGGGCCAAAGTCACGCCGACGGGCACGGAAGTGTTCGAGGTGTTCCAGCGCACGCACCGCAAGATGCGCATCGAACGTCGGCGTCTCAAATGTTGGCCAGCCGTGACGCTCGATGGCGAAGAGATCGGTGGTGCTTTCCTGCGTGTCATCGTGTTGCACGGTGCGGACGCGCGCGAGCGGCTCGCCGACGATCGCGTGCTGCAGCGCGTGGGTCGCGGCGTAGTCGACAACGGAGTCGACCTTGATCACGAGTCGTGGTCGCCCGGGCTGGAAGCGGATGCGCGGGAAGATCGCGCCGGGGTGGTGGAACACGACGCCCTGCGGCGCGGGGCTTTTCACAAAGCCGGTCTCGACGAGCTGGGCTTCCAGCGCCGCGTCGGCGGGCAGCGCGACGTGGTCGAGCCAGTCGAAGAAGCGCGTGCCGGTGATGTCGGTCATCTGCTGCTTCATCCGCCGTGCGGCGGGCGACCCGGCCAGCAGCGTGGCGATGAGCCGATCGACGACGCGCTGGGCCGATGGCTGGGTTTCCCAGAGGAACTTGGTGAGGTCGTCGGTGGGTCGGGTGAGGGTGGACATGAGTCGCTCCGGTGTTGAGATGTGGGGCAGGACGATCGCATTATAGAGCGCAGGAAGAGCCAGACGCTCAGGACCCACACACGCCGACGCTGGGCATGCGAAGCGTCTGGCCTTCGCTCAAGAGAACCAGACGCTTCGCAGACTCAGCGTGGGCGTCGGCGTGGGAGAAGGGGGAGTGGGGAGTGGTCAGTGTCCATGCATGTCAGATGCAGACCACTCCCCAACTCCCACTCCCCACTCCCTCACGACTCGGCCAGGGCGTGTTTGAAGTCGTTGACCAAGTCGTCGGGGTGTTCGATGCCGACGGAGACGCGGAGCATGTTCTGGGTGATGCCTGCGGTCTTTCGGGCCTCTGCGGTCATGGAGGCGTGGCTCATGGTGTCGGGGTATTCGATGAGCGACTCGACCCCGCCGAGCGACTCGGCCAGCGTGAAGAGCTTGAGCTTGGCGAGGACCTGTTCGACGGCGGGGCGACCGCCCTTGAGGTCGAAGCTGAGCATCCCGCCGAAGCCGTGCTGCTGCCGCTTGGCGAGCGCGTGCTCGGGGTGTGTGGGCAGGCCGGGGTAGTAGACGTGGCTGACACGCGGGTGCTTGCTGAGGAACTCCACAAGCGCCGTGGCGCTGCGCTGGTGCGCTTCCATGCGCGGGCCAAGCGTCTTGACGCCGCGTAACACGAGCCACGCGTCGAAGGGCGAGCAGGCCAGCCCCAGTGCGTTGACGACGTAACCGATGCGGTCGGCGTGCGGCTTGTGCTTGGTGATGACGGCCCCGCCGACGACGTCGCTGTGGCCGTTGAGATACTTGGTGGTCGAGTGCACCACGATGTCGGCCCCGTGGTCCATCGGTCGCTGGAGGTACGGCGAGAGGAACGTGTTGTCCGCGATGCTGATGAGGTCGTGCTGCTTGGCGAAGGCGGTGACGGCCGAGATGTCCACGATGTTGAGCAGTGGGTTGCTGGGCGTCTCGATCCAGACGCCCTTGGTCTGCGGTGTCAAAGCGTTGGTGAGGTTCTCGGGCTTGCGCATATCGACGAAGGAGAACCGCAGGCCCATGTCGGTGAAGAGCGAGTCGAAGAGCCGCCACGTCCCGCCGTAGATGTCGTGGCCGGTGAGGATGTGGTCGCCGGGCTTGAAGAGGTGCATGCACGCGGTGACGGCCGACATCCCGGTGCTGGTCGCTCGGCAATCGATGCCGCCCTCGAGCGCGGCGAGGTTCTCTTCGAGCGCCTTGCGGGTGGGGTTGCCGCTGCGTGTGTAGTCAAAGCCGCGGTGGCCCTGGAGACTGTCCCACTTGAACGTGGACGTCGGGTAGATCGGCGTGGTGGCGGAGAGGTAGGCCGAGTCTTTATCAACGCCAACGTGGACACAGCGGGTTTCAAACTGCATGAGCAAGGCCTTTGTAGCAAGAGGTTCGCCGACGGCGGGTCCCGGCGTCGGGCGAGCATGTTACGCACAACCCGGCGGGCGTGACAAAGCTGCCATACGATCGGTGCTTGAGGTCACGGCGGTGGGATAAAGAGTGAGCCACAGATGGACACAGATGCGGAGAAAGAGTGCCCTGAGAAGAGAGAAAAGAACAGGAAAAGGTGACGGTTGGAGCTTTGTCACCACTGCTCTGTCTGCTCTGCGCCCTTCGCGCCTCTGCGGTTCAACTCAAGGTCTCGTGCTCAGACCTCGATGCTCAGGCCCTGGGCCTTGGGTAGCTTGGCGATCATCTCGCCGGCGAGGAGCTGACGCACCGGTTGCAGCTCCATGCGGTCGAAGCCCTCGGCCGCGAAGGCGTAGATCAGCATGGCGCGGGCGACCTCTTCCGACAGGCCACGCGACATGAAGTAAAAGACGTGCTCGGGGTCGACGGCTCCGGTCGTGCAGCCGTGCGTGCAGCGGACGTCATCCGCGTAGATCTCCAGCTGTGGCCGGGCGTTGGCGCGGGCGTCGTCGCTGAGCAGCATGTTGCGGTTGCTCTGGATCGCGTCGGTCTTCTGGGC
>DAIOEG010000246.1:0-4469 GCA_036746415.1 Phycisphaera sp.
GTTGATCGAGGCGTTGCACGTCGCGGCGCACTGCTGCGGCAGCGTGATGCCGGCCATCATGTTGAAGCCCGTGCGGTCGACGTAGCCGGGCGCTTCGATGATGCTGTCGGACGCGAGGTTGGTGATGATGCCGTTGTTGCGGACGTTGAAGTGCCCTCGGTAGGGGCGGTTGGTTTCGAGCGCTTCGATGATGTACGTGCCGTGCTCGCTGGAGCGTTTCCACTCGCTCATGGGCTTGCCTGCTTCGTCGAGCCACTTGGGGTAGTCGGTCTCGAACCAGTTACGTCCTTCGGTGCAGACGCGGAGGTATCCGCCGGTTTCGCCGTTGATCCATGAGTTGGTGGAGACCCACTTGTGGATGTCGTCGGGGCGCTTGCGGTACCAGGGGAGGTATTCGGAGAGGTGACCGTTACTCTCGGTGCTGAAGTAGCCCATGCGGCGCAGCACGTCGATGCGGGTTTTCTCGGTGACGGAGGTGTCGGGGTGTTGCTCGAAGGCCTTGAGCAGCTCGTCGGCCTGGATCGCGCGTCCCTTGTAGAGGACCTTGATGTACCAGGTCTGGTGGTTGATGCCGGCACAGATGACCTGCGTGCGGTCGTGATAGGTCGCGGTGTTGTGCCAGTCGGGGTCGGCGTCGCCGTGGAGCTTGGCGAGGACGCGGTCGATCCAGAACCAGCCGCCCTCGACGCCGTGGCAGAGGCCGACGGTATTGGCACACTCGCCCTTGTCGTAAGCATCGAGCGCGGCCCAGGTGTTCATGGCCATGGGGTTGGCGTAGTTGAGCAATAGCGGGTCGGAGTCGCCGACTTGTTTGAGGTCTCTGGCGAAGGCGAGGACCTGCGGGATGTTGCGTTGGCCGTACATGACGCCGCCGGCGCAGAGGGTGTCCCCGACGCACTGGTCGATGCTGTACTTGAGGGGGATGTCGATGTCGGTGGCGAACGCTTCGAGCCCGCCGATGCGGGTGCAGTTGACGGCGTACTTGCACCCCTCGAGGGCCTGCCTTCGGTCTAGGTGCGTGGTGATGCGTGTGGGCAGCTTGTTGGCCTTGACGTCTTTTTCGAGGATGCGTGCGACCATGCCGAGGTTTTGCTCGGAGATGTCGTGCAACGCGATGTGGGCATCATGGAACTCGGGGACGTGCAGGAGGTCGTGCACGAGGGTTCGTGTGAAGCCGACGGAGCCGGCGCCGATGAAGCCGATCTTGATGCTCATGGGTGTTCCTGTCGATGACAATCGGGTGATTGGTTGAGCGGACGTGTGAAATCTTGCGATAGCATAAACCGCTTGAAACGTTGTGTGAGGTGACTTTTATGCCAAAAAGCTGTCTTTCTGTGCGGGCGGTGGCGAGCCGGCTGCCGCTGCGTCAGGAGCCGATCCGGCCGGAGCGCGCTTCACTGCCGCTGCACGCGATGGTGATGACGGTCGGCCACGAGGACCACGGGCCGACGTCGGTGTACGACTGGTCGGGCGCGTCGCGCGGGCCGGCGGAGTGGGCGCTGCTGCAGGCCACGGTCGAGGGCCAGGGCCGGCTCGACTACGAGGGCCGGCCATTCACGATCCTGCCGGGGCAGGCGATGCTGCTGACCCTGCCGCACAGCCACCGCTACTGGCGCGAGGGCGCATCACGGTGGCGGTTTCTGTACCTGTGCCTGACGGGTTCGGAGGTGGTGCGGACGTGGCGGCACATCATCGCGCGGCGCGGGCCGGTGTTGGAGCTGCCCCCTGGCGATGCGGTGCTGGGCGTGATGCAGCAGACACTGCGTGAGGGCTTCGCGGGACGGTTGAGCGACCCGTGCGCAAGTTCACAGCGGGCGTACGAGCTGGCGATGTGCCTGCTTGCGCATGCGCAGCGCGCGGAGGGCGGCGCATCGGATGAGAGGGAAGCGCGGGTGCCGCACGCGGTGCGCGCCGCGATCGACTTTGCGCGTCGGCATTACCACGAGCGCATCGGCGTCGAGCAGCTCGCATCCGCGGCGGGTCTGTCGCGGTTCCACTTCACGCGGATGTTCCACGAACACACGGGCCAGACGCCCGGCGAGTTCCTGCGGTTCGAACGCCTACGCGCGGTGACCCGGCTGCTTCAAACCACCGACCTGCCGCTCAAGGCCGTAGCGCAGCGTGCGGGGCTGCCGAACGCCGAATACCTGTCAAGGGTATTTCGCAAAGCGCACGGGCTGTCGCCGCGCAGCTACCGTGAGGCGACGCGGCGGTGAAATGATTTGGTGATTTGGTGATCTTGCGATTTGGTGATTGGGCGATGCTTGGGGGGGGGGATGGCCAGACGCTTCGCAAGGGGACCGGCTTAGTGTCGGCGTAGGGGGGGTCATGTGAGTCGGGTGGGTGGTGTGCTGGCGCGGAGGCGTTGAATGACGGCGGTGCCTGCGGTGCAGCGTGCGGTGAAGAGTGTGGGGTTTGATGTTGGGATGTGAGACGCGGAGTAGCTGGCGCTGCCATCGTCGAGCAACAGTTCGAGGGAGGCGGTGTCGAGGAGCGCATCGAAGCGCAGGACGCCGGGTGTTTGTGTGTGGTAAGGGATGCGCTGGAGGTACGGGCCGGCACCCTGTGTGTTGCGGTCGCTGGGCGGCGGGCAGGGGACGACGGCGCTGAGCGTGCGGTCGGCGTGTGCGATGCACAGTGTGTGGCCGGCGATGGTGAGCTCGACCTCGGTGTGCTCACTCATCACAAGATCGAATCGCAGCCGGCTGGTGCGTTCGAGTGCGAAGCGCTGCGCGGCAGACGTCAGCGCGGGCGGCTGTTCGGGCAGCGCGTGCGAGGGCTTCAGGTGCGCCTCGAGCTGCGCGGCGAAGCGTCGGGTCATGCGCAGCTCGCCGGCAACCTCGCGGAGCGAGAGCTCGACAGGCAAGGTCATCTGCTGGCTGAACGGCAGGCCGGGCCACTGGCCGTCGCGCATCCACGCGATCTGCACGGTGCGTTGCGGCGCATCGGGCAGATGGTTCCATGTCTGCGTGGCGTAGGCATTGGGGTCGTATTCGTTGCGGAGCTTGGTCGTGGTGGGTGTGTAGCGTTGGCCGTCGAAGTCGCCCAGGTGGTATGAGCCGTCGCCGTCGATCAGTGCCCAGCGTGTCTGGCTGCTTGGCGAGGTGAGCGGGAAGAGGTCGGGGCACTCGTAGAAGGTTTCGAGGTGTTGTCGGTGTGTCCAGTGCGTGAGGTTGTCGGAGGTGAAGAAGTCGAAGCCGCGTCCTCGGTAGAGGACCATGACCCATTGGTGCGTGGGGGCGTGCCAGAAGACTTTGGGGTCGCGGTCGGGCCGAGCAAGGACGGGGGCGTCGTGTCGGTCGTCGAAGGTGATCCCGCCATCGGTGCTGGTGGCGATGCACTGGCCGACGCCGGTGCGGGTGTAGAACAGGACGAGTGCGGGCTTGCCGAGGCCCAGGGTGTCGTGGTGGTCGATGATGGCCGAGCCGCTGTAGGCCTGGTGCTCTCCGACGGGTGCGAGGGCGATGGGCAGGTCGGTCCAGTGGATGAGGTCTTGGGAGGTGGCGTGTCCCCAGTGCATGTTGACGCCGGCGCCGGCGATGCCGGTGGGGTTGAACTGATAGAAGAGGTGTTACTGGTTCTGGTGGTAGCACAGGCCGTTGGGGTCGTTGAGCCAGTTTTGGATCGGCTGATTCGGTGCGAGTGGGGACAAAACGACGGTTTTTCAGGGGTGTTGCGGGTTTTTTGGAGGAGGCGATTGACAGGGCAACGAGTCAGGGTATAGTTTGTCGGAACGTTCCGTGAGTGTGTTGGCGGAACGTTCCGCCGAATGGCCTGATAAGTGGCTGGCTCGGCGAGATGTGAGGGATGGGCGAGCGGTTCTCGGGCCGGCGTCCTCTTCTTCAAGCGTGTCGGTTGGCCGGTCTGGCGTTGACGATTCATCTTCCTTTCTTGTGGAGCGTTCGATGACAAATGTGATGCAGGCAGACGCGGAGCGTGCCCGGCGGGGCTGGGCGTGTCGCTGGGTACTGGCGTGTGCGGCGGCGGTGGTCTGTTGCTCAGCCGTTGCCGATGACGCTGCCGACCCTGATGCGCCGCAGGGCCACCGCGTCGAGGCCGAGGACCCCAAGCCACAAAGCACCTGCATGGTGATCGACGTCGAAGGCGCCTCGGGCGGTCGAGCCGTCACCAGCGAGAAGGCATGGGAGCCGATCTTCGTCACCGACAGCTTCGGTGAGGGCGAAGGCTCGGTGACGCTGTGGGTCCGCCACACCGGCGGGCCGATAAACCTCAAGTTCAACACCGCCGACGGCCAGAAGGAGATCAAGTGGGTCTGGGACAACCCCGAGACGCTCACATGGACCAAGCTGGGCACGTACGACCGTGCCGAGTTTGGTACGTCCATCACCATCATCCGCGGCGACTGCCTGGAGTCGAAAACCCGCATGAATCCACGCCTCGTCAGCGCCCTCTGCGGCCGGCCCTTCAAGCTTATCGCCAACCTCCCCTACGGCGCCGCAAGCCCGCTC
>DAIOEG010000247.1:0-1294 GCA_036746415.1 Phycisphaera sp.
GGATGAAGCCGCGGTCGGCGTCGAAGTGCTCGAAGACGACCTCCATCACGCGCTCGAGCAGGTCGTTCTTCTCCCGGACCGAGCCGATGAGGTTGACCAGCTCGTAGATGACGTTGAGCTGGAACTGCGCGGCCACGCCGGGGTCGGGCGAGGCCATGATCATCGAGTCGTCGTTGGAGGGGTGTGAGGCCTGCAGCGCGACGTCCATCTCCGACTTGCCGACGGCCTTGATGGGCGAGAGCTTGAGCTTGGCCTGCCGCGGGTCCTCGCCGAAGACGAGGATGGACGTGCCCGCGCGGATCTGGTCGCCGGGGCGGAGCACCTTGGCGTCGGTGATGCGGACACCGTTGACGAACGTGCCGTTGGCCGACTGGAGGTCGCGGATGATCCACCGGCCCGCGTCGGGCGTGAGCTCGGCGTGTCGGCGCGAGATGGTCTGGTCGGCCAGCGGCAGGGCCTCGCTGGACCGGCCGATCTGCTGCGGCTCGTGGTCGGGAAGCTCGAAGCGCCGGCCTTTGTCGGGGCCCTGGATGACGGTGAGGATGAGCATGGAACGCGGTTCCTGGCCGCGGAGTCTACCGCCCGCGGTCACGAACCGGCGTCAGGACCCGCCCGGAGCGGGCGGGGTTACTTCGTTGGCTTCGGTGCCTCCGGCCGGGGCCCGGTCGGGGCCGGCCTCTCGGTGCTCTCGATCTTGATCTTCATGGGTAACCACTCCCTCGTCGGCGTGTTCGGCTGCCGTCACTGCATGATCGGCGTCCGCGGGCCGAGAATCAACCGCGTCCCACAACGTGCGCTGTACCGGTTCGGTGGGAACCCGGATCGTCAGGTCGCACTTGCTGCGGCAGAGGTACACGAACTCGAACCGCCCAATCTCTTGGCCATCGCGCGACCGAGTTGGTAGCGCTCGATCAGCGCCGCCAGCAGACCCAGTCCCGCACCGACCGGCGCGGTCAGCAGGATCAACACCCAGTCCGGCCCGGTTCGGGCATCCAGCGTGCTGGTCGAAAACGGTGTCGCCGGTGCCGGTACCGGGAGTGCCCACGACGTGAGCACGTGGACGACCCACCACACGCTGACCGAGACCATGTACGCCAGCACGGAAAAGACGAGCACCTCGGCGACGTCTTCCCACGTTTGCCGGACCCGTCGGCCCTTAAGTTTGCGATAGAGCCGCGAGGCGATCAGCCCTGGAAACGCGACCAGAAGCAGCTTGATGGTCAGTTCCCCGAAGTCCGGCATGACGGGATTATGCCCTATGGCGGCGACCGTCGTCGAACCCGCGACCCGTCAA
>DAIOEG010000247.1:1304-4456 GCA_036746415.1 Phycisphaera sp.
CCGCCTCACCCCCCGCCCATCCCCAGCTTCGCCCTCCACTCCGACAACTGCGCCGCGAAGCCGCTGCGGCCCGCGTTGCCGATCGAGCGGTACCGCTCCACCACGTTCTCGGCACCCAGCCAGCCGTACACGTCGTCCTCGATCAGCGGGCACGCCTCCTTCATCTGCGCAAGCGGCAGCTTGCCCAGCTCGTGGAGGTCCTGCTCGTCGGCGGCGCGGACGAGCCGGCCGACGATCTGGTGGCTCGTGCGGAACGGCACGCCCTTGAGCACGAGGTACTCGGCGAGCACCGTCGCGTCGAGGTACCCGCGTGAGAGCGTCTCGGCGATGCGTTTCTCTCTGAACCGCGCGCCGCGGACGATCCGCGCGGCCATCGCCAGCGAGTCGGCGACGCTGTCGTAGCTGGCGAACACGTGCCGCTTGTCCTCCTGCAGGTCGCGGTTGTACGCCAGCGGCAGGCCCTTGCAGATCGTCAAGAGGCCCATCAGCGCGCCGTAGGCCGTGCCCACCCGGCCGCGGATCAGCTCCAGCATGTCGGGGTTCTTCTTCTGCGGCATCATCGACGAGCCGGTGGTGTGGACGTCGGCGAGCGTGATGAACGAGAACTCGGTGGTGCTGTAGACGATCCACTGCTCGGCGAAGCGCGAGAGGTGCATCGCGATGGACGCGCAGGCGTAGAGGAAGTCGCACGCCGCGTCGCGGTTGGCGGTCATGGCGATGCTGTTGGTGGGCGGCTCGGTGAAGCCCAGCGGCGCTGCGGTGAGCATCGGGTCGATGGGCAGCGACGAGCCGGCGATCGCGCCCGAGCCGAGCGGGTTGATGAGCTTGCCACGGATGGTTTGCGAGAGCAGCCAGGCGTCGGAGCCGAAGAGCGTGCACCAGGCCATGAGTTCTCCGCCGACGACGATGGGCTGTGCGCGTTGGAGGTGGGTGTAGCTTGGCATGACGAGCGTGCCGTCGCGCTGTGCGAGTTGCACGAAGGAACGGCAGAGGTCGTGGATGAGCGCTTCGAGTTGCTGGCCTGCCTCGTCGAGCCAGAGCACGAGGTCGGTGGCGACCTGGTCGTTGCGGGACCGGCCGGTGTGGAGCTTTCGGCCGGCGTCGCCGACTTTGGCGATGAGCGCGGCCTCGATGCACATGTGCACGTCTTCGAGCTCGATGCGCCAGCCCGGCCAGGCGTCGCCCTGTGTGTCGATCTCGTGTTGGATGTCGGCGAGGCCTTGCTCGATCTGTTGGAGGTCTTCGGTGCTGATGAGGCCGACCTGTCGGAGCATGCCGGCGTGCGCAAGTGAGCCGCGGATGTCGTGTTTGTAGAGACGTTTGTCGATGTCGAGCGAGGCGACGAATCGCGTGGCGAGCGGGTCGGCCTCGCTGCCGGAGGTCTTGTGGTGTTCCCAGGGTTTATGCGTCATAAGACACGGGAGTGTATCGGGCGGGGGTTTGGCAGCGGGGCTTGGCGGATCATTGGGCCTGTGGCAAGCGGGCGATGAGCGGGTAGCGTTCGGGGCTCGTGAGGATGTCGATGTTCAGATCGACATCGAGGTCCGGCCAGTGCAGGTGTCCTGCGGGCGTTGATTGCACCCGGTGGATCTGAGCGACCGTCGCGCCGCGAAACCACGGGTACTCATCGAAAGGCAGGAAGTACTCTCGATCGCTCCACAGAAGCCAGAGGCCCAGCGTGCTGATGTGGGTCACTTCAACTTGGGAAGTGCTGTTTCCATGCGAAGCGGAATGCATTGGCGTGCTCCTCGAGGGTGTGTCGTAAATCAGTCAGTTCTTTCGTGTTGAATCGGTATGAAACCGCGAGCTCGATGCGCGGCTCCAGCCAGAACTTGGCTTCGCTTTTGGAAGACTCCACGTGGAGGTGCATCCGGGGCACTTCACGAGAGAAAAAGAAGAAGCGATACGGGCCGTCTCTGTGAACCGTGGGCCCATGTTTGCATCATCGTGAGCACAGCGGAGATGTAGGGTTGTTACACGCCGCAGCCCACCACTTGAGCGACTTTGGCGAGGCGTTTGTCGAGAGTCCACAGCGAGGTGTCGAAGATCAGGCACGAGGCGAGCAGGTGGGCGTCGACCCAGCCGATGCCTTTCCCGTGCAGGTGGTAGCGGTCGATGAGTTCGAGTGTTTCCACGTGGTCTGCAAGGGGCAGCTGCGCGAGTTGTTGCATGAGATCGAGAAGCCGCGATCGATTCTTGAGGTTGCCGCACGCCAGTTCACCGACGATGAAGGGGTGGCAGTAGACGGCGTCCTGTTCGAGGAGTCGGCTCATCTGGCGATTGGTGTTTCGCAGGTGATCGATCCAGACCGAGGTGTCGGCGAGGACCGCGTTCATGCGATCTTTCGTCGGGGGGTGGGCCGGAGCTTTTTCTGGGTCCCACCGAGCTTGGCGAGGCGTGACGCGGCTTCTTTGGCGATCAGGCCTTTGAGCGCGAGGTGGATGAGGGCCGTTTTCTCATCGATGCCAGTGAGTTCGGAGGCGCGCTGGACGATCGCGTCATCGAGGTTGAGTGTGGTTCTCATGCAGATGAGTATGCATGGTTGGGTGCGCGGGTCAAGGCGCGTAAGAAAGCCCGGGGCTGGCGAGCCCCGGGCTTTGGGTGTGATGATGTTGCTGTTGGTTTTTTAGAACGGGAGGTTTTCGGTGTCGTCGTCGTCGCCTGAGTCGCCGTAGTGGTCGTCGGTGTCGGGGGTGGCGTCGTAGGGTGTCTCGTCTTGCATGACGGCCCGGTGGTGGATGCGGATGATCTTTTCGAGCGCTGCGCCCAGGAGTGGTCCCATCGTGCTGCACAGCTCGAGGGCCTCGTCGCTGAAGGGTTGGTCGGCGTCGCGGAAGAGCACGACGACGGCGAGGCACTCGGCGTCATCGCCCTTGCCGGAGGTGCAGGGCACGCCGACGACTTCGCAGTCGGCCAGGTACGCCGAGTCGTCGCCGAACATCTTTTCGAGCTCGGCGTTGGAGCGCAGGTGGACGTAGTCCTTGTGCGTGGCGAGCTTGGGCGCGGCGGTGTCGGCGAGGTGGTCCAGCAGCATGTCGAGCGAGCCGGCGGGGCAGTCGTAGTTGACGTATCCGCCGAGCGAGTACTCGTCCATATTGGCGGGCAGGAAGATGGCGGCGTTCGCGGGGCCGGTCTTTTGGACGAGGTGTTCG
>DAIOEG010000248.1:0-4379 GCA_036746415.1 Phycisphaera sp.
TCACGGTGATGATGTCCGAGTTGTCGACGTCGCCGTCCAGGTCGGCGTCGCCGTAGTTGGTGCCCTTGAGCACTTGGACCCAGTTGTCCACGTCGGCTTGGTCGACCACGCCGGCGGCGGGGGCCAGGTCGAACTTCGCGTCGATCGGGGGCACGGCACCGAAGTTCGCGTAGAGCAGGTCGATGTCGGCCGCGTCGAGCACGGTGGAGTTGTCGAAGTCGCCCAGGAGGCCGGCGGCGGGGTTGGCGGTGCCGGGGGTGTCGAGGATGGGGCCTGCGGTGCTGTCAAAAACACCAGAGGTCCATGCGCCGCCATCTCCTGCCCGGTAGATGTGGGCGGGAGGGAAGATACCGTCGGGGCCCAAGGTGGTCCATCCCATGCCCGGGCCGTAGTTGATTTCGGACGAGGGGAAGTCGCCGAAGTTGTCACCGTCAAACAGTGAGACGGCATCGACGATGCTGGCCCAGGGGGTGATGTTGAGGGTGGGGTCGGTGGCTTCGTCGACGGTGTCGAGGTCTTGACCAAGGGTGCCTGTGAATCCCGAGACGAGCAGGTAGGAGACGTTGTCGCCGTTTTCGAGGATGAGGTCGCTGGTGATCAGGTCAGGGGTGAAGGGGGAGAAGCCCGGATCGGTGCCGGGGACGGCGGCGGTGGGTGCGAAGAGGAAGTAGCCGTTGCTGTTGAGCGAGAAGGCCGAGAGGTCGACGACGGACTCGATGACGCCGCTTTTGGATTCGCTCGAGTCGTCGCCAATCACGACGAAAGAGAGGCCAGCCAGCGAGGCACCCGCCAGGCCAAACAGCTCGACGTATTCTTCGGTATCGTCGCCGGGATCATCGTGTCGGATTTCGTTGAGCAGGATGGCGTGGGCACCGCCCGCGGTCAGGGTGGCACTGATACCCAACCCCATCATCCAGGACTTCGTACCGAATCGTTGCATCTTCATAGTCTCCTCGCCGAGTGTGTGTCTGAAAACAATCCATTGCAGGCCGTACGCGAAAAAGCAGAGGGTCCCGGAACAAGCCGGTTGATGTGAGTGCAAAGCGTGGGCTTGGCAATCAACTGTGGGGTGTTGTCGTCAGGCAGGGTCCGCAGTGGGAACTGCCGTCTTTTGCGGTGAAGACCTGAGCCGTTGAAGCCGCGGGCATAAGGTCTGTGATGCCAATATATCAGTCGGCGGGTGATTCGCAAGCCCTTTAATTGCGCATACCTGGTTCATCAAGAGTTTATGCACATCCGCAGGCATGTGCGAAGGGCAATGACTTGCGTCTGCAGTGCGGTTCCACTTGATATCCCCAGTGGAACCGGCATGCAACGTCACATTCATGGACATTTTCAGCACGAGGGTAAAAGAAGGATCGCCAGGTGATGTGTGGTATCGATGGTTTTGCACGCTGTGGCGCGGGGTGCTACCCTCCGTGACCGCTTTTCAGTGGGACGGTTTTTTTCACGGCTGGATACAGAACGAGGCAGCGAACGATGAAAGTGATCTGCGATCGCGGGGCTCTGGTGGACTCACTCGGTCTTGTATCTGGCGTCGTTGTCAGCCGAACGCCAAAGCCCGTGCTCACCTGCGTCAAGCTCACCGCCGGCGGGGATGCGGGCGGCGGCCTCACCCTCGAAGCCACCGATGCGGAGATCTCCATCCGGCTGTCCACACCTCGCGTCGAGGTCGGCACGCCCGGCGAGTGCCTCATCCCCGCTGACAAACTCTCTGCAATCGTCCGAGAGTCCATCGACGCCACCATCACCCTCTCCAGCGACGGCGATGTCGCCCTCATCACCGGCTCGGACTCCAAGTTCAAGGTGCTCGGCTACCCCGCGGCCGACTACCCCGCACGCATGTCCTTCACCGGCGAGCCGGACTTCACCATCGCCGCAGCCGACCTGCACCGGCTTGTCGCGCAGACCCTCTTCGCCACCGCACGCGAGAACTCACGCTACGCCATCAACGGCGTCCTGTTCGAACGCGAGGGCAACAAGCTCGCCGTCGTCGCCACCGATGGCCACCGCCTCGCCCTGGCCAAGGGCACCTGCAAGGCCACCAGCGACGACAAGAGCGCTCGCAGCGCCATCGTGCCCACCAAGGCGCTCAACCTCCTGCTCCGCCTGTTTGACGACGCCGAGCAGACCGTGAGCGTCAAGGTCGAAGACAACAAGATCATGTTCAAGACCGACGATGCGGTGCTTTCGAGCAACCTGGTCGAGGGCAACTTCCCGCCGTACAAAGACGTGGTCCCCAAAGACGGTGACCGCAAGGCCACCATCTCCACCGACAGCTTCATCAGCGCCATCCGCCGAGCCGCCCTGCTCACCAACGAAGAGAGCAAGGGCGTCCGCATGGCGTTCTCCAAAGAGGGCCTCGTGATGACCAGCCGAGCTCCCGAGATGGGCGAAGCCGAGATCAAGGTCGATCTGCCCGAGTATCAGGGCGAGCCCGTCGAGATCGGCTTCAACCCCGCGTACCTGCTCGATGCGCTCAAGGTGGTCGACGAGTCGCAGATCCAGCTCGACCTCAAAGCCGGCAACAAGCCAGGCGTCCTGCGCACCGGGCCGAACTTCCTGTACGTCGTCATGCCGGTGAATCTGACGTAAGACGCGTGAAGCAAACCTCGATCACCGTTTGAATAAAGCCCGTGGCTGGCCAGCCACGGGCTTTAGCATGATTCTCATGAGTTGTCCGGCATTCCTGAAGCGGCAGATGCAATCTACTCGGCCCATCACCGCCGACGCCGCATCGCCATCCCACCCATCAACGCCAGCCCCGCGACGGCCGCGCCGGGGGTGGGGATGACTTGACCGGGGGTGTGGTCGATGCGCCTCAAAACCCCAAAACCGTTGAAAGCGTTATTGGAAATATCCGTCCCCCCAAACTCGATGTAGATATCGCCTGTCTCGTTGATCGCCAGGGCGTCTCGGACCATGTAACTGGAATCCTCACCGTGCTCAGCTTGGAACCTTTGCAGAAACTGTTGCGAAGATGCCAGGTCGATCAGGTCGAGGAGCAACGTCTCGGTATCGGACCCCGGTGCCCAGTACAGACCGAAATCGCCGTCGTCGTCTAGCTCATACCGCTTGCCCACCACTGCTCCCGCATCATTGATGGCATTGGCCCGGGTCAACACGTAGCTGTCTGGAAGGTCGGCATTGGGGCCCGTGTAATCGGTCTGGTCGAGGAAGCGGAAAGAGTCTGCCGACGGGTCGTAAACAAACCCATGCCCCTTGAAAAAGCTCGAATCGGTGGGATATTCGGCCGTGAAGTAACCGGCATAAAGCCCAACGCTGTTCTGGTCCAGAAACTCGTATCGAGGGCGTTTGAGGTAATCCAGGTCGCCCTCTGCTTCGGCCTGCTGATAGCTGTCGGCTAAGAGGGGATAGCGGTTGAAGATCTCCTGCTCCATCCGGGCCTGACTTACCGGGGAGATCACGCCCGAGGAGAACACAAATCCAAACGTCGCCTGTTGCTGAGGTATCAGCGAGTCCCACGCGATGATCTCATAACGAGGCACTTGTGTCGTGCTGCCCGCCCATGCGGAACCACTGACCACGATCGACAGGCCCAGACCCAGAAGCTTTAATGGATGCATCTCTTTCCGTTCCCTCTTATTGGTGTGTGGACCTCATGCAGACGTCATGAGGTGCCCGGTTGCCTGAGTGAAAGATACCTCGTCCGGGAGATGCGTCAAGGGAAAGGTTTACGGGAAATACGCAATGGGCACGGGGTTGGAGAGGGGCTGGACGTGATACAATTCCGCTGTTGAGCCGATGGTCTTTGGCGTAGCCGTTTTTATCGGAGTCTTCCCGATGTCCGTTGACACCGTTGCCATGATCCGAAAGACCGTCCACTACACAGGGCGGGTGCAGGGCGTGGGCTTTCGGGCCACCACGGTGAGCATCGCGCACGGGTTTGATGTTGCGGGGTTTGTGCGGAACCTGGAGGATGGCCGGGTCGAACTGGTAGCCGAGGGGACGCGGGAACAGGTGGACGGCTTCCTTGAAGAAGTTACCACGCAGTTGGGCCGGCTGATCCAACTGACCAGCGCCACCGTCGCCCAAGCCACCGGCGACGTGGGCGACCCCCGCGGGCTTTGCTCGTTTGTGGTCCGGTCGTGAGAGCACGAGGAAAGAGGATTCGCCACAGATGGACACAGATAAACACAGATGATTGAAAGCGTGCAATCAAAAAATGTGAGGTTGCCCGTTCTTGACGGGCGCGGGGATCCACAGTTTACGCGGCTTGGGTGTGGTGTTGTTGTTCGAACTGGTCGGGGCTTTGGTAGTCGAGGGTCGAGTGCATCCTTCGGGTGTTGTAGAAGCCCTCGATGTAGGCGAAGACCTCGAGTTTCGCCTGGTCGCGGGTGGCGAAGTGTTGGCCGTGG
>DAIOEG010000249.1:0-4363 GCA_036746415.1 Phycisphaera sp.
CCGATGGTCGTTGACCATCGGCATCTCAGGTTGAGGTGTGAGTTTTGGGTTACATCAGGCGGCGACGGCCTTGACAACTTTCTTCGCGGCGTCGGCGAGGTTATCGCCGACGATCATGGTGGGGATGTCGCCCTTGGCGGCTTCGAGGATCTTCTTGGCGGGGGCGACGTTGGTGCCTTCGAGTCGGACGACCAACGGCACCTTGAAGCCGACTTCCTTGGCGGCGGCGACGATGGCGGCGGCGATGACGTCGCACTTGGCGATCCCGCCGAAGATGTTGACGAGGATGCCCTGCACGCGGTCGTCGCTGAGGATGATGCGGAAGGCCTCGGTGACGGCCTCCTGCGTGGCACTGCCGCCGACGTCGAGGAAGTTTGCGGGCTCGCCGCCCTCGAGCTTGATGATGTCCATCGTCGCCATCGCCAGGCCCGCGCCGTTCACAAGGCAGCCGATGTTGCCGTCGAGCTGGATGTACGACAGGTGCGCGGCCTGCGCACGTTGCTCGCTCTCGGGGACCTCGGCCTTGTCGACGCTGTCGGCGATCTTCTTCTGTCGGAACTCCGCGTTGTCGTCGATGTCGATCTTCGCGTCGATGGCGAGCACCTCACCGTCGGGGTGCTTGTCGCTGGGTGGCGTGACGATGAGCGGGTTGATTTCGAGCAGTGAGCCGTCGGTCGCAAGGAACATCTTGGACAGCGCGACCATGATCTTGGCGGCCTGGTTGATCTGTTTGCCTTTGAAGCCGAGTTGGTAGGCGAGCTTGGTGGCTTGGAACCCGCGCAGGCCTGCCTCGGGGTCGAGCGGTTCTTTGAGGATGGCATCGGGGCTGTGCGCGGCGACTTCTTCGATGTCCATGCCGCCCTGGCTGCTGGCCATCATGACCGGCACGCCGCGTGCGCGGTCGATGACCAGCCCGAGGTAGTACTCCTTGGCGATGTCCACGCCGGCGGCGACGAGCAGCTTGTTCACCGGCACGCCGGCGGGCCCGGTCTGCGGGGTGATGAGCGGCTTACTCAGGATGACGGCCGCTTTCTCCTTGGCCTCGGCCGCGGACTTGACGAGCTTGACGCCGCCGCCCTTGCCCCGTCCGCCCGCGTGGACCTGTGCCTTGACGACCGCGAGGGTCGCGCCGTGGTCCTTGACGAGCTTGTTAAAGGCGGCGGCGGACTCGTCGGGCGTGTCGACAACGATGGCGGGCGGGACGGGGATGCCGAACTGAGCGAGCAGTTCACGTGCCTGGTATTCGTGGAGCTTCATAGGCAGCGGATGATAACGCCTCTTGGCGTGTTGGGTGCCGGCGTTCAGGGCTGCATGTTCTTCGACCAGAGCACGGGGTTGAGCAGGTCCGACATGACCTCTCCGATGCGTGTGGTGGGTGTCCATGAGCGCCAGTCGCTGGCGCGGTGCTTGTTGTCGGGTTCGATGAGTCGCATGTCCTGGTCCATATAGATAACGGTGTACACACGGCGGGCCTCCGGGGTGGTGTTGGGGCCGGCGCGGTGGAGCGTCCAGCCGTAGTGGAAGCTGACCTCGCCCGGTTCGTAGGGCGAGAACACTTCGTCGATCTTGTGGGTCTTGATGGCGTCGGTGATGAGCTGTTCGGACTCATCGGAGATGGGGATGTCGCGTGCGATGTGCCGCAGGTGGCTGGACCTTCCGAAGCTGAGCGGTCCTTTTTCGATGGGGACTTCGCTCAGGGGTGCCCAGAGGGTGACGGAGTTGCCCGAGCTCATGGGCCAGTAGTACTGGTCGACGTGCCAGGGGGTGAAGCCGCCGCCGGACTCTTTGTAGAGCGACTGGTCGTGCCACATGCGTACGCCGGCGGTGCCCATGAGCTCGGCCGCGGCGCGGGCGGCTCGTTTGGAGAACGCCAGTTCGCGTGCACACGCTTCCTGGACCCACAGGTTGCTGACCTGGATGAAGGCCTTGTCGTAGGTCGTGCGGTCTTTCATCGCGACGCCCTTGATCGCGTTCTTTTCAAGGGTGAACTGGGTGATGAAGGTGTCGTAGTACGCGAGCAGCTCGGGTGAGAAGAACGACTTGATCTTGAGGTAGCCGTCCTCGCGGAACTGGCGGACCTGATCGGGGCTGAGGGTGTAGGGCTGGTCGAGCTCGCGGAGGATGTGCTCGGGGGTGTTGGTGGAGACGCGGTGGGTGGCGGTGGCGGTGGTCATGGCGAGTGGGTTCCGAGGTAATGGGTGAGACGTGCGAGTTGAGTGGAAGAACTAAACCACATACGGGGCAAAAGGTCTTTGCGCCTGTTGATGTTCTCTGATACGATTTTGCGCTGGGTTGTGGGTTGAAAGATCGGGCGGGAAATCGCCGATGGTGACGGGGCAGCAGTCAGTCGATGTGTGTTTTGATTCATTGCATCATGCTTTCATCGTTTCGATGTGTGGTAACTTTCCTGCTGCTGCATCCCCCCCGCGTTGGTCCGCGTCCACCTGCGGTTTCAAGACGAGACCGTGTCGCGGAGCCGGTGTTCGTCGGTGGGTGTATTGGGCTGGTCTGTTGAAAGGGTGACGGATGCAGGCGATTCATGAGGAGATCCGACCGTCGGAGGGCTCGGGGTTCTCGGCGAAGCGGTTTGTGGCGACGGGTTGGTCGTTTGTGTGGCACCAGCACCCCGAGCACGAGTTGACGCTGATCGAGTCGGGGCGTGGGACGCGGTTTGTGGGCGACAGCATGGAGGCGTTTGAGCCGGGCGAGGTGGTGCTGCTGGCGTCGAACGTCCCGCACACGTGGCAGGCGGAGCGGAAGCGTCGGCCGTGGTGCGGGTCGGTGGTGGTGCAGTTCCGGGACGACGCGGCGGGTCCGGGTTTTTTTGATTTGCCGGAGATGCGGCCGGTGCGTGGGTTGCTGGGGCTTGCGCAGCGTGGGCTTGCGTTCCCCTCTTCGGTGGGGGGGTCGGTGGCGGGGTTGCTGGCGCGCATGCCGGAGATGTCGCCGCACCGCCGTCTGGTGGGGTTGATGGAGGCGTTGTCATTGCTGGCGGAGCTGCCTTGGGTGGCGTTGGCGAGCGACCGGCCGGCTGCGGCGCTTCGTCCTCAGGAGCGTGCGCGTCTTGACACGGCCTGTCGCTACCTTCACCAGCACTTCGCCGAGCCCATCACGCTGGACGACGTGGCGGAGGCGGTGCACCTGACGGGCCCTGCGTTCTGCCGGTTTTTTCACCGTGCGATGGGCCGGTCGTTTGTGGGGTATGTGCACGAGCTGCGTGTGGCGCGGGCGTGCCTATTGCTTCAGGAGACGGACCTGGCGATCACAGAGGTGTGCTACCGCTGCGGGTTTGGCAACCTCTCGAACTTCAACCGTGTGTTCCGACGGCTGCGCGGGCGGACGCCGCGGGAGATGCGGGCGGGGCGGTGAGCCCGCGCCGATCGGCCAGGTGACCCGGCCAGGTGTCAAGGGCGCAGGGGCTTTTGCGTTGAGGTAGGTCGGTTGTTACACTTTGCGGTTCACAACTACGCCCACCGGTCCCGTTTTGGGAACCCGTGCCTCGGGAGATCGTCGCCCGGGGCGACCGGTCGGCTGGAGACGAATCATGGCTGTTGCCGCTCCCCGTTTGTACGAGGGCCTGTTCCTCGTCAGTCAGAACCTTGCCGTTGAAGTCGAGCAGGCCGTCGAGGCCATGCGATTGATCCTCGGCCGTGCCAACGCGACGGTTGTCGCCCTGCGTAAGTGGGACGACCGCAAGCTCGCCTACGCCATCGAGGGCCAGAAGCGTGGCACCTTCATCATCGCCTACTTCGAGACCGCCCCCGAGACCCTGGCCGGCATCGAGCGCGACTGCAACCTCTCCGACGACATCCTCCGATCGATCGTGACCAAGTGCGACCACTACGGTGAGATCGAACGCAAGAACGCCATCGAAGGCATCGACCTCAACTCGGCCCAGCGCGACCGCGTGTCCCGCACCGGCTCGGACGAGGGCATCGAGAATGACATCGACCCCTCCGACGAGGAATAATCGCCCCGCCGCGACACGGCCCGCTGGCAATCCCCCCGCAACCCCGCATGTGAGCACCCATGGCCAACTTCAACAAAGTCATGCTGATGGGCAACATCACACGCGACCCCGAGCTGCGCATGCTGCCCAGCAACATGCCCGTCGTGAGCTTCGGCCTGGCTGTGAACGAGCGCTGGAAAGATAAAAGCTCCGGTGAGTCGCAGGAACGCGCCAACTTCTTCGACTGCGAGGCTTTCGGCCGAAGCGCCGAGGTCATCAACCAGTACGTGTCCAAAGGAAAGCCCATCTTCATCGAAGGCAAGCTCCGCATGGACACCTGGGACGACAAACAGACCGGTCAGAAACGAAGCAAAATCAAGATCGTCGTCGATAACTTCCAGTTCGTCGGCGGAC
>DAIOEG010000250.1:0-4283 GCA_036746415.1 Phycisphaera sp.
AGTATCGCGAGCAGTTCCGGCTGCGGCATCGGGATGGGCGTTGGGTGTGGATCGAGAGCAAGGGCGAGGCGGTCTCGCGCGACTCTGCAGGGCTGGCCGATCGCATCGTGGGCGTACACTACGACAACGACGCGATCAAGTCGGCCCAGCAGCATTACCTTAGTCGGTCTGATGATGTGCAGGCCTTCATGCATTCGGTGTCGCATCACTTGAAGTCGCCGTTGGTCACGTGCATGGGCTTTGTGGGCCTGTTGAAGCAGGACCTGCAGGCGGGTCGGCTGGACGACGTGCGGTCGGCGTTGACGGGGATCGAGTCGTCGACGCAGGAGATGAACCGGCTGATCGACAGCTTGCTGGAGCTGAGCCGGCTTGGCCGGGAAGAGCTCGCGGTCGTGCCGGTGGACCTGGGAGAGTTGCTGACGTCGGCATCGGCGTGCTTTGCGAGTGAGGCGGCGTCGCGGGGCGTGACACTCGAACACATCGGCCCGTGGCCGGCGCTCGAGGCCGACCCGGCCGTG
Source organism: Phycisphaera sp. (assembly GCA_036746415.1). Taxonomy (GTDB): domain Bacteria; phylum Planctomycetota; class Phycisphaerae; order Phycisphaerales; family Phycisphaeraceae; genus DAIOEG01. The sequence goes on from DAIOEG010000250.1 coordinate 519, forward strand.
CTCCACCGCTTGCTGTATCACCTGATCGACAACGCGCTTCGTCACGGCAGCACCGGCCGGGGCGGGCAGGTGCGCATCGGTGCGGTGGCTCAAGGCAGTGCCGTCGCACCTCTACGTCATGGACGACGGGCCTGGGATCCCGCCACAAGACCATCACAAGGTTTTCATGGTGTTTGAACGGCTAGGTCGTAAGAATGGCGGGACCGGCGTGGGCCTGTGTGCGGTGAGCAAGGCCGCTGAGCTCCACGGTGGTCGCGCGTGGATCGAGTCCGACCCCGACCACGCGCCGGGGTGTACCGTATGGGTCCGACTGCTGAACCCCGTACCTACTCGACCGCAAACACGTCAGACCCACACATACGATCGCAGGCAACAGCCCGGACCCAGCACGCCGCTTGAGCCAGCTCAAGAATAAATACCGCCGCGCTGCTCCGGGCCGACATCTACGGAGACGCCCATGCGCGCGGCCGACAAAGACCTTCCCCAACAACAAGGCCCCACCGACCATGCCTCCCCGCCGCAGGAGCCAGCACAGTTGGTGCAGCCGCACAGCTACCTCGTGTCGTCGCCCGTTGCTTCGCAGCCCGCTGTACCGTTGCCTCTCCTGCCACGCGTCCACGTGCTGGTGATCGAAGACGAACCGGCACACGCCGACCTCCTGCACCAGCAGCTTTCGCGCTCGATCGACTGGCAGGTCACGGTGAGCCGGTGCTCGACACTGCGCGAGGCCCTGGACTTTCTAAGTCATAGCACCATCGACGCGGTGCTCTGCGACCTGCACCTGCCCGACAGCCGGGGGCTCCAGACGCTCTGCCCCGCGCTTGACCACGCCGGCGGTGCGCCCGTTCTCGTCCTCACGTCGCTGGACGACACGCAGTTCGGCTACCACGCCGTCCGCCAGGGGGCCGACGACTTTCTGCTCAAGTCCGAGCTGTCGCCCGGCCTGCTCATGCGCACGGTGCTGTACGCCATCGAGAGGCGGCGCTCGCGGAAGCGCTTACGTTCCTACGCCGAGCACCTCGTCCGCTCCAACCGCGACCTTGAAAACTTCGTGCGCTTCGTCTCGCACGACCTCAAGACCCCCATGGCCGTCATCCGCATGGAGCTCGAAGAGGCCGAGCGTCACGTCAGCAGACCCAACGCGCAGGCCCCGTTGCTCGAGTCGATCCTCTCGGCCCGTGAAGAGCTCGACCGCGCGACCGCGCTCATCGACAACCTCCTGCACTTTGCGCATGTCACCTCGAAAAAAACTCCGCCTGTCGACGTCGACCTCAACGCGGTCGTGCAACACGCCATCGACCGCGCACTCATGAACCAGAAAGCCACCGACCAGCCCACCACACTCTCTGCCGACCCGCTCCCCATGCTCCGCGGGCACACCACTCTGCTTGAACAGCTCTTTGAAAACCTCCTCTGCAACGCCATCAAATACAAGAGCACGCTCCCGCCCCGCATCCACGTCACCGCGGAGCCACTGCACAATGACAACGGCTGGCACATCCGCGTCATCGACAACGGCAGAGGCGTCCCCGATCATGACAGGCAACGCATCTTCACCGCCTTCGAGCGCGCCTCTGATAACCATGCCATCGAATGCACGGGCGTCGGGCTGGCCATTGCGCAGCGCGTCGCGGAGATCCATCGGGGACGCGTCTACGTCACGTCCAACCCCACCGGCGGGAGCATCTTCCACGTCGAGTTGCGCAGCGCACACGACACAGTCACCCCTCCCTGATCCGTCCACACGCGACCCTGAAGAACTCTTCATGCAACCATCAGAGCCCCCTCAATACGCGGGGCCATACTTCTGACAATCCATGACAAGCCCTGCATCAACGCTGTGTCAACACGCGTTGTCGGCACGGACCGCAACCCCCTTTCAAGGACGATTCATGCTGACCGCACAAGCGATCTATCTTTTGACCTGTATCCGAGACAACGGTTACGAGGTGAAGACCCGGCAGAGCGGCCGCCACACCCTTGTCAGCATCTACCACACCGATCGATGGGCCGAGACTTGCGTGTGTCTGGGCCCTGATGAAGACCCTCGTCTGCTCTCCCGACTCTCGCGTGACTACTGCACCAGTGAGCAACGCGAGCCCCTCGCGCAATGGGTCTCTCATGACGTGCTGGATTTCGGTGAGCAACACCGAAATCCACTCCGGCGTACGACGCAGCTCCTACACGCGCAGACCGCGCATGCGTGACACGTCGCTTCAACACCGTCACGCCCCGCTGACGCGCCGCAGCTGCTCGCGTTGCATCTCGACCGTGACCTTAAGCAGCGTGTCCTGCAACTGCCTTCCAGCCGCGTGCGTTGGGAACCTCAGCTCGATCCCCATCACCGCGCAGCCGCTCTTGAGCGGCTCGTACCGCGCGACGCGTCCCTCCAACAGCATCGGCTCGCCAGACTTGGGCAGCTGCACCTCGACCTTGACCGCCGCGTTCAAGGGCTCGGCGTTGACGAACTGATCTGCACGCACCTGCAACGCCAACCCGTGTGCCGACAGGTTCAGCACCCTGGGCCGATGTATCGCGATCGCTGCCGCGCCCCCGCGCGAACCCACACGCACCTTCACGCCGACATCCGATCCACTAGTGTCCACACGGAAGCTCCCGCGACGCTGGGCCGACACCACAGGCCCAGTCCGCAGGAACGTCATCGCCATCAACCGCTGCCCGTGGTTCAACTCGAATGGGCCGAGCTCTGCCAACGTGTGCGGCCCCGCGTACCGAGATCCCTCCGTCATCAACAACACCTCGAACAGCCGACCCGCCTGAAAATACGACGGCTCGCCGCGGCGCGCAAAAACCCGCTGAAGCACCAGCCGGCTCGCGTCCTCGCTCGCCTCCAACAACCGCGCGTTGTACGCCATCACCGCCGGCTCGCCCTCGCCCACCACAGCGACCAACTCCAACGCAAGGTTGGATTGCAAGAGGTCACGCAACGCACGGGTCCAGATGGCATCAGGAGTTTGCATAAAAACTCAACGATCAGTTCATTGTCTCGCGCGTCGCGCCGCGGCTCGTCGCGTCTGTCGTATCACTATTACCACCTTGCAACCCGATACTCCCACCCAGCAACCCGATCGCCCCCAGCACCGCGTACATCAGCATGAACAACCGGTACAGGATCAGCATGCCTACGACCGGGTTGACGTTGTGCTCGCCCCCGCCGATGAGCGGCAGCGCGACGGCCTCCATGACCCCAAGCCCCTGATACGTCAACGGCAGCGCCGTCATCACCCGCACCGGGTCCGCATCAAGACCCAGCGCATAACCCGCAGACGCCGCCGACGCCGCCAGGCACAGGTGCCCCAAGGTGCTGATCGCCACGGCCTTGATCAACACCCAAGGCCGTCGGCCGTACGACAGCAGCACGTGGTCCAGCTGACGCAGCCCCTTGATCCGTGCGACACGATTGATCCCGAGCCAACGCCGCCAGCGCGGCGACACATACATCGCCACGCCGATGGCCGTTGAGATCATCCCCGCCCACGCGATGAGCACGATCCGCTGCACCACCGGGTCATCCAGCCGCAGTAACCCGATCAGCGCCGCCAACACCACCAGCCCCATCATCCCCGTCAACCGGTCCGCCACGATCGACAGCACCGCCCCCAGCTTGTGACTCGACCCCGACGCCGCGTAATACGCCTTGAGCACATCCCCACCCGTCGAGCCCACCGGCACGCAGAAGTTGAAGAACAGCCCAACCATCGTCAGACGAAACGTCCGAAACCAACTCACCATAATACCCTGCGT
>DAIOEG010000251.1:0-4281 GCA_036746415.1 Phycisphaera sp.
CAGGCGTGTGGTGTGTTCGTCGAACATGCGCGGAATTGCGCAGAGCCAGATGTACTACATGAACGACTACAAGGACTATTTTGCGAGCGCGATGACCAGCGGGGTCTCAGGCTTGGCCGAGGAAGCCACGCGGGGCAAGACCGGGGCCGCGACCTTCACTCGTGATACCCGGGCCACGATGCCCACTTCAACCTATGACTGGATCAGCCCGATTTTGGGTGATCAGATGAGCTTCTCGACCAACCGGGCCGAGCGTACCGCCGACATCTTCAACCGTTTCGCATGCCCCAGCGCCGATAACTTCAACAACTTCCTATGGCCTACGGGCGGCGGCGCCTCGGATCGTGCCGATTTTGAAAGGGTACTCCGCACGTCTGACGGGTACCGCCAGGTGAGCTACCTTGCTCCGTTTTCGTTTCATGGTTGGTCACTGGGAATCGATGTCCGAGGACAGCGGCAGCGTCGCGTTGCGTTCGCAAACTCGCTCGGGCTGTCAAGCGACGCAAACTTTCCGGCTTTCACGTTTCAAACCCAGGCGCGTGCACCCGCTACATACCGCCCCAAGATCGATCTGGTCGGGTTGCAGTTAAGCAAGAAAGTCATGTTCGCCGACGGCACCCGCTACCTCGCCCCGGAAGGTCTTGATTTTGACGTTTCGCCGGTCCCGAGTCTTTACGGCTCGTTCACGTCATCGGGACCAACATTTCAACGCTCGACCGCGTACGGACGTACCAGCCCGTCCGACGGCGGGAACGTCCAACTGTCGTTCCGCCACACCGGCGGCCTCAATGTCGCCTACTACGACGGGTCCGTCTCGGGGATGTCCGCGAAGGAAGCATGGACCGACGCTGCGCCCTGGTTCCCCGGCGGCTCGGTCTTTGTCGGCGAGGCCGGTTCCACTACACCCGAAAGCGTGCAGTTCCATGAGCCGGGACAGATCTTCCCCTGAACATGTCCTGGTCTTGCCCTGATCATGCCCTGAACACGAACCGTCGCCTCACAATTCCGACTTGAGGTAGAACGAGCGGTCGATTGAACGCCCAGGACTGACGCCCGGCCGACACGCTTTGCCCAGATGACCGTATCAGGCATTGTCGAATACTGAGTTTGCACGCAGAACCCCCGGGCACAACCCTTGGGTTCTGTTTTTATCTACGTCCATGCAGCACCACTCATCGATGCTTACGGAAGTCTTTAGGCAACCGGCGAGGTCTTGGCAAACCAAACACTTTCCAACCATCATGCCGATACGATCTGAAGGTTTTCAATATCAGCATCGAATACCGTGTTCCCGGGCACCATTTGCATCGTTTCTGGGTACTCACTGTTATCAAAGGATGGGCGATCTGTTCGGCTGGGTTGTACTACGCTTGCCCATCGGGGGGCTTGCCAAACGGGGAGCCACGGGGTGTGGGCGGGGCTGGTTGGTTGCACAGGAGACTTTGGATGCAGAAGCGAGCGTTGTTGCGTGCGTTGAGCGCTGGGTTGGCTTGCGCGGTGGTCTTCGGCGCGGCGGCGACGGCGTCGCTTGCTGAACCGACAACCGATCCGCTCGGCGGGAAGACCCCTCAGCAGGTGCTGAACGAGATCGACGTGAAAATCCCCGATCTCGAGCTGGACGTCGGGCACAAGGCGCCAAAGCTCGAGGTGACCTCGTTCCTTGCGGGCGAGGCGTTTTCTTCGTGGGAGCCGGGCAAGGCGTACGTCGTTGACTTCTGGGCGACCTGGTGCGGCCCGTGCATCCATTCGATGCCGCACCTGAGCGAGGTGCAGGAGCGTTTTGCTGATCGCGGCCTGCGCGTGGTCGCCGTGAACATCTGGGAGCGCAAGACCGGCGACGAGCGCATGGAACTGCTGCGTGAGTTCTCGCAGACGCACGCCGCGAACATGCGGTACACCGTGGCGGTGGACGGCGATAAGCGGATGGAAGAGACGTGGATGAAGGCCGCGGGTCGCCGTGGCATCCCCTCGGCGTTCGTCGTCGATCGGGACGGGTACATCGCGTGGATCGGCCACCCGGCCAGCCCGGACATGGAAGCGACGGTCGAGCGTGTCCTGACGACGGGCATGACCGACGCAAATCGCGCGGAACTCCGCGAGAAGAGCAGGCTAGAGCGTTTGTCGCAGGCGTGGGTGAGCGAGTTGGTGAAGGTTGCGCGTGAGGGCGACGAGGCGAAGACCGTGGCCGTCGGCGAGGCGTTGCTCCGCACGCACCTCAAGGACTCGTCCGAAGCACTCAACCAGTTCGCGTGGATGGTGGTTGCCAACGACGCGACGGGCGAGGGCATGGTTGGGCTGGCCCGCCGGATGGCGACCCGCGCGTGCGAACTGACGGAGTGGAAGAACTCCGACATCCTCGACACGCTGGCGTTCTGCTGCCTTCGTTCGGACGATCAACGCGAGGCCGTGCGCGTGATGCGGCTGGCGGTCGAGCACGCCAAGAGCGACGAGGAGCGTGAGTTCTACGCCGACCGTCTCCGTGAGATGGAAGAAGAGATCGGCGAAACCAGCCAGCCCGGCGCACGGTAACTCCGTTCCGTTCTGCGCATCGTTTCGTTTCGTTTGTAGAGATTGAACACAACACCCCGCGGCCCCGGCCGCGGGGTTTTTTCGATTGCCAGCGACGGGCGCGATGTCTGCATCAACTCGTGCGCACACGATCACTACAGCGCACGAGTGTGCAACGCATCGCGAGCAACGGCCGCGGGGGGAATGGATTGGATCTGGCTGTCAACAGGCCGCACTCGTCGGTGGCAATCGGAGCGGCCTGACGTGCCAGACCGCTCCCTCACGGTCGCGGCTCGTTGATGGCCAATCTAACAACGCTCCCTCACACGGTCGCGGCTCGTCGGCTTTGCGAACGATCGATGAGAACTTAGTTGAGGCCTTTGGAGCCGAGCCAGCGTTCGGCGTCGAGCGCGGCCTGGCAGCCCATGCCCGCGGCGGTGACCGCCTGGCGGTACTCGGCGTCGGCGACGTCGCCCGCCGCGAACACGCCCTCGATGTTCGTGTGGCTGTGCCTGGAATGCAGCTTGATGTAGCCCTTGTCGTCGAAGTTCAGGCCCGATGTTTTCAGGAACCGCGTCGCGGGCGTGTGGCCGATGGCGACGAACAGCCCGCCGACTTCGAGGATCGATTTCTCGTTCGTCACTGTGTCCTGCAGTTCGACGGCGTACACACGGTCGTGGCCGTGCTCGTCGTTGCGGCTGAGCACATCGGTGACGACCTTGTTCCAGAGCACTTTCGCGTTGGGCTTCGAGAGGAACCGCTGCTGCATGACCTTGCTGGCGCGCAGCGAATCGCGGCGGTGGATGACGTACACCGTGGAGGCGAACTTGGTGAGGTAGGTCGCTTCTTCCATGGCGGTGTCGCCGCCGCCGACGACGGCGAGGGGCTTGCCGCGGAAGACGGGCAGCGCACCGTCGCAGACGGCGCACGCGGAAACACCGCCGCCGGCGCGGGCGAGACGCATCTCGTTCTCGAGCCCGATCCAGTTCGCGGTCGCGCCGGTCGCGATGATGACGGCGTGCGCATGGACCGTGGCGCCGGTGCTCGTGCGCAAGGTGTGCGGTTTGTCAATCGACTTGGAGAAATCAACCTCGGTGATGTCTTCCTGGATGACTTTGGTGCCGAAGCGTTCTGCCTGTTTCTGGAAGAGGTCCATCATTTCGGGTCCTTCGACGCCGTCGGGGAAGCCGGGGTAGTTCTCGACTTCGGTCGTGAGCATGAGCTGTCCGCCGGGCAGGATGGGCCCTGGGTCCTGCTTGGGCACGCCGATGTAGACGACAGGGTCGAGGCTGGCGCGAGCGGCGTAGATCGCCGCGGTCCAGCCCGCCGGGCCGGACCCGATAATGACGACTTTGTGGGGAGAAGAAGTTTGTTGGCTTGCTTGCGACACGTGCTGAACCTCCGGCGTTTTGAACGCCTTGGTCTGTGTGGATGTTCCCGGGTTGTTTTGTGATGGGTGGAATGCTGTTGCGTGAACGCCTGCTTTGGGTGCGAGTTCAGTACTGGCGTGTCTGCTTGAGGTAGGTCCGCAGCATCGAGACCGTTGGAGGCCAGAGGACATAATCGCCGGCCCGGTACTCGGGGTGTGCCTGCGTCGCGGCCCTCGCGGATTCACGCTCCATATCAGGCCCGACGCTGTACACGATGTACTCGCTTGGCCCAAACAGAACCTGGAAGTCCGGGAAGACACGGTCGCCCGCCGGGATGACCGGTGATCTCGGGTACACCGTCACTCGGTACAGATCGTCGGCATCGGCGCGGCGTGCGCGGCTC
>DAIOEG010000252.1:0-2082 GCA_036746415.1 Phycisphaera sp.
GCGTACGGCACGGACCAGTTGACGGCCCAGCGGATCTTCTGTTGCAAGAACGAGCGTGACGCGAAGAAGGCGATGCTGGCGAGTTACGCGGCTGAGGGCGTGGCGGCGATGATGCTGCTGGTGGGCGTGGGCCTGTGGGTGTACTACCACGCGAACCCGCAGCGTCTGTTTGGTGATGGGGCGCTTGAGGTCGCGCGCAAGACGGACAACATCTTCCCGGTGTTTATCCTGACCGAGGTGCCGATGGGTTTGACGGGGCTGATCATCGCGGGGATTTTCGCGGCGGCGATCTCGTCGCTGACGTCGATCCTCGCGGCGCTGGCGCAGACGTCGATGTCGGCCGTGTACCTGCCGATGCGCAAGCTCGACCCCGACGCGCTGCCCCAAGGCGCAGAGGGCGAGCGAGTGCAGCGCGAGCTGGTGAAGGTCAGCCGGGCGCTCGTGGTGTTCTGGGGCGTGGCACTATGCGGGATGGCGGTGCTCATCGACGTGTACGTGACGGCACAGGAGGCGGCGGGCAAGGACGTGCGGTTCCTCGACCTGGCGCTGGGCCTGGCGAGTTATGTGATCGGGTGTCTGCTCGCGGCGTTTTTATTGGCATGGCTGCCGCTGAAGCGCAGCGCGTTTGGGCTGGTGTTCTCGGCTCCGCTGAGCATCATGACGGTGTACGCGGCGCGGTTCCACGAGCCCGAGGCGATGTGGGTGTGCATCGGCACGGGCGCGGTGCTGCTGGTGGCGTGGGGCGTGTGTCTGGCGGTGGGGCCGGCGGAGTTTCGTATCGCAAGAGCGCTGCGCACGGTGCCGCTGCTCGTTGGCATCGGCGTCATGCTGGCGATGTGTCAGTACGGGTGGTTCTACAAATACGACCAAAGCGGCGCGGTGGTGACCGCGTCGCCCATCGTGCTCGATGAGCGTGGCGGGAAGGTGCTGGACACCTCGGCCGAGCCGGTGTTTTACAAGCACCCGATCACCGGCGAGCTGCTCACCGATCGAGGGGGCCGGTTCATCGAGAACGTGAAGGCGCGCCCTGTGGTGCGGGACCTGAGCGTATCGGAGCCGGTGAAGGTGTCGGTGGCCTGGCCGTGGTATGCGGTGATCGGCGGGCTGATGGCGTTTGTGTTTGGGTACGTGCTGGCCGACCGTTACGACCCGGACGCGGCGGCAGCGCAAGCACCCGCGCAGGGGCGGGCCGCGTGAGCGATATGCAGCGCGTCATGTCGTGGGACGAGGCGCAGCGAGCGGCGGCCAGCGCGGTGATGCCGACGGTGGAGCCGGCGGATGCGCTCGACGCGGAGATGGTGTTGCTGCGTGCGTCCGAGGCGCGTTGGCGGATCGACATGAAGTACGCGGGGCGTGACAACTTTGCGGAAGTTGCGATGTATGACGCGGCGTGTGCGGTGCTGCGCGAGCCGGTGAAGTCGGCGTTGCTGGATGCGCAGCATCGGTTGGAACGCAAGGGGTTTGGGCTCGTGGTGTGGGACGCGTATCGGCCGTGGTCGGTGACGTGGATGATGTGGCACACGGCGAAGCCCGAGCATCGACGAACGTTCGTCGCAGACCCGGCGCGCGGCTCGGTGCACAACCGCGGCGGGGCGGTGGATGTCGGGCTGTATCACTTGCAGGACGGGGCCGAGGTCCCGATGCCCGGTGCGTTCGATGAGTTCAGCGAGCGGTCGGCGTCTGATTACGCCGGCGGGACGGCCGAGCAGCGCAGCAACCGCGACACGCTGATCGCAGCAATGGGGCAGGCGGGCTTCACGGTGGACCGCGCGGAGTGGTGGCACTTCAACGCGCGTGAGGGTCGGAGGTATCGTTTGTGCAACACGCCGTTGTCGGCGTGGGTCAGCGGGCCAGAGAGGACACGGTGAAGGGACCATGACGATGAACGCGGACAAGCTGGGCGTGTGTAGTTGGTCGCTGCGAGCAAGCGCACCGAGTGAGTTGGTGGAGTTGCTGCGTGAGGTCGGCCTTGCGCGGGTGCAGCTGGCGATGTCGGAGATGGCGCAGCTATGGTCGGGTGTGAAAGGACCGTTGATCGCGAAGCACGCGCTGAAATCGATGAAGTCGCTGAAATTGATGACG
>DAIOEG010000252.1:2092-4264 GCA_036746415.1 Phycisphaera sp.
GATGTGCTGCGCGGCGCAGGGGTCGAGGTGGTGTCCGGCATGATCGCGCCCATCGGCGAGGACTATTCGACACTCGAGTCGATCCGTCGCACCGGCGGGGTCGTGCCCGATGCGACGTGGGACGCGAACCAGAAGATGGTGGAAGCAATCGCGGCGCTGGCGAAGCGGCACCGCTTGCCAACCATCACGTTCCACGCGGGCTTCATCCCGCACGGCGGGACGGGCGCACTGTTCAACAAGGTCGTCGAGCGCGTCGGGCATATCGCGGATGTGCTCAGCGATGCGGGCACGGCACTGCTTCTTGAAACAGGACAGGAGACGGCAGAGGATTTAGAGGTGTTCATGGAAGCGTGTGGCCGACCACACCTGGGCGTCAACTTCGACCCCGCCAACATGATCCTCTACGGCAAGGGCGACCCGATCGATGCGCTGCGACGGCTCCGCCCGTGGGTGCGTCAGGTCCACATCAAGGACGCAACCGCAAGCAACGACCCCACGCAGTGGGGCAGCGAAGTCGCGGTGGGCTCGGGCGAGGTCGACTGGGACGCGTTTATCGGTGTGCTGCGTGACACGGGGTACGCAGGCGACCTGGTGATCGAGCGCGAGGCGGGCGCGACGCGGGTGGATGACATCCGGCAAGCGGCGCGTGTCATCATGCAGAAGCTGGGGGCGATGTGACGCTGACGCTCGCGCCGATGCCACGCAAGGTCGAGTGGGTGGGCGGGCGTTGTGACGTGTCGCGGGAAGCGGCGTGCGTGATCGATGCATCACGCATGCCACATGCGCAGGGGTATCGCCTGTCGCTGTTGCCCGTTGGCGTGACGATCGAGGCGAACGATGCGGCGGGCGCGTTTTATGCAGAGCAGACGCTGAAGCAATTGCGGCGGTTGGCGGACGCGGACGGGACGGTGGAAGCGTGTGTGATCGGCGACTGGCCGGATTTGTTGGTGCGCGGCTTGATGGTGGACATCAGCCGGGACCGCGTGCCGACGTTGGAGTCGTTGGAGCGTTTGATCGAGACGATGGCGGGGCTGAAGCTGAACCAGTTGCAGCTCTACATGGAGCACACGTTCGCGTACGCCGGTCACGAGGAGGTTTGGTGTGACGCGTCGCCGTTGACACCCGACGAGGTGCGTCATCTCGACGCGTTCTGCAAGGCAAGGTTTATCGAGCTGGTGCCGAACCAAAACTGTTTTGGTCACATGGAGCGTTGGCTGAAGCACGCGCGTTACAAGCCGTTGGCCGAGTGCCCGGACGGGTTCATCCGTGATGATCTGCCGGTGCCGTTTTTCTCGCCCGAGGCCAAGACGCTGAACCCGCTGGACCCGCGCAGCATCGAGTTGGTCGATGACTTGCTCGGCCAGCTGTTGCCTTGTTTTTCCAGTCAAACGGTGAACGTCGGGTGTGACGAGACGTTCGATCTGGGCAAGGGCGCGAGCCGGTCGGAGTGCGAGCGCATCGGCAAGGGCCGGGTGTATCTGGGGTTTCTGAAGAAGGTCCACGCGCTGTGCGAGAAGCACGGCAAGCGGATGCAGTACTGGGGCGACATCGTGCTGCACTACCCCGAGCTGTTGATGCAGGTCCGGGACGAGTTGCCCGGCGCGCTCGCGCTGAACTGGGGGTACGAAGCGAAGCACCCGTTCGCGTTGGAGACGCGGCAGTTTGCGGACGCGGGGCTGGCGTACATGGTGTGCCCGAGCACGGCCACGTTCGTCGGCATCGGTGGGCGGAGCGACGTGATGCGCGCCAACATCCTCGCGTCGGTGCAGGAGGGCTTGCGCCACGGCGCGGAGGGCGTGCTCAACACATGGTGGGGCGACTTCGGGCATTGGCAGGCGTGGGCGACGAACCTGCCGGGCATCATGCAGGGCGCAGCGGCGGCATGGTGCATGCAGAGCAACGCGGAGCTTGCGATTGAGCAAGTGTTGTCGGTGCACGTGTGGGGCGACGACTCGGGCCGTCTGGCTGAGGGCGTGATGGAGCTGGGTCGGCTGACGCGGGACCTGCCGATGAACCGCGACAACGTGCTGGGCTGGTCGCTGATCCGTCAGGAGTGCGTGGTGGAGGGCGACCGGCTGATGCTGCCGTGGGGCGGTGTCGGGCCGTTGACGCGGGAGGCGTTGGAGGCGTCGGAGGCGCGGGTGGACCGGGCGCTGGCGCTTGTGGGGTTGT
>DAIOEG010000253.1:0-4260 GCA_036746415.1 Phycisphaera sp.
ACGGTCTGACGGAGGAGTTGAAACTGCAAATGGCACAGAGAGACGCAGATTTTTTGCTTGCATCTGCAGCATCTGCGCAATCTGCGGTCAAGCGAAGCGCTGCTTTTTGTTACCCGCCCGCGGCGATCTGTCGGCGGTACGCCTCGACTTCCCACGTCTCGATGAAGCGGCGGGCGTCCAGCGACATCGGCTGCACCCCGCCGAGTTGGTCGGCCAGGTGCATGACGTTGGCAGTATCCAGCGCGAGGTCGCGGGTGATGGCGGCGAGCTTGGCCGACTCGCGCAGGAACAACGCGCCGACGCCTCCGATCAGTACGACCCACGGCCCGCCGCCGTGTGCGCGTTCATACGCCGACCATGCATGCGTCCACTGCGCGGCAGCGTCACCGTCGTTGTCACACGCATCGATCCACATCGGGAAGCTCCGGCAATACACGATCTGATCCGGCGTCAACGGCCCCGCCAGCGCGGCTTGCTGGCCGGCCCGCGTCCCCACGAGCCAGCGCAGCGCCGCGTGATCGCTTGCGGTCTGGATGTAAAGCGATGGGTGCTGCTGCGATGCGATGCGCTGAGTCACCGCGAGGATGTTGCTGGCGGATGCTGCTATTGCGGGTGTGTCTTGTGATGACAACGCGGCGCAGCGCGATCGGATCGCGTCGAGTAGCGCATCGCTTTGGGACTCGATGGTGGGCGCATCCTCATGCGCGACGATCAGGCCGTGGTTCTCGAGGAGCACGACGCAGGACTGTTGCGGTGTGCTGGGCGACCAGCCCGACAGCCGGCGGTGCAGCGATTGCGCGAGCGTCAGACCCGGGTCAACATACGGCTGCCAGACGTGCGGAAACAGACGCTGCACGATGTCAGCCCCGCTCACGCAGCACGTCATCGCGTTGACCAGTGTCGGGTGCGTGTGCACGACGTAGCGCTGCGGCATCAGGTGGTGGATGAGCGCTTCGACGCTGGGGCGCTGGTTCTTGTCGGGGTGCAGCCGGGCGGTCATGACGGCATGTTTGAACGCCGACTCGCGCTGACCGGCGTCGCTGGGCCAGTCGGTGCGTGTGAGCATTGCCTGCAGCTGCGCGCGGTCGAGGGCGACGAAGCCATCCTGTGTGGTCGTGGCAAGTGCGTGGCCGCTGGCCTTGACCCACAGCGTGTCGGCGGTCTTGTAGGACGTGTTGCCCCCGCCGGCCAGGACGTACGCAGGGTCGCCGCCAAAGCGGCGCGAGAGTGTGACGAGCGTGTCCAGTGGATCGTGTGGCATCAGTCGGTCAGTCGACGCCCGAGGCGACGAGCGACTGCGCGAGCTGTCGGTAGTCGGTCGAGCCGTTGGAGTCGGGGGCATACTGGTGCACTGCTTGGCCGAAGCTCGGGGCCTCGGCGAGCTTGATATTCCGGCGGATAGGCGGTTGCAACACGCTGGCCGATGACCATGGCACATCGGTGCCACGGGCCGACTCGAAGAAGCCCGTCAGCTCGCGCACCACCTCGCCGGCCAGCAGCGTCTGGCCCTCGTACATGCAGAGCACGACGCCGGCGACGGTCAGCGACGGGTTGATGCCCTGTCGGATCATGTGAACTGTCTCGAAGAGCTTGGTCATGCCCTGCAGCGCAAGGAAGTGCGCCTGCATGGGCACGAGCACCTCGCGGGCTGTCGTCAGCGCGTTGATTGTGAGCAGGCCCAGCGACGGCGGACAGTCGATGAGCACGACGTGGAACTGCTTGAGCAGCTCGCGCGTCTTGTTGCGCAGGATCACCTGGGCCAGCCCCGTGCGCATGAGGTCCGCGAGCTCGTTCTCGACGCCGGCCAGGTTGGTCTCTGCCGGCAATACCGCAAGCCGACCGTCGAAGCCCGGCACCTCGCGCACCACCTCGAATGCGCTCGTGCGTTCCTCGGTGAGCAACTCGTAGTTGGTCTTCTCAAGCTCGGCGGGCTCGATGCCAAGCGACATCGTGAGGTGCGCCTGCGGGTCCAGGTCGATGAGCAACGCGCGTTGACCCTCGAGCGCGAGCGCAGCGCCGATGTTCACCACGGTCGTTGTTTTGCCGACGCCGCCCTTTTGGTTCATGAGCGCGATGATGCGCGGTTCGGCCGAACCTGATGGGTTCTTGACTTGGGGCAGCGGTGACGAGACAACGACAGGACCGTCGACCTTGGGCAAGCCCGGTTTCTCCTGAATGACTGCGGTTCCATCAGACAACATCACGCCTCCCTGCGTCAAGGTGTATCACCTTTCACTGTAACGGATTCACCCTTGCTTGATCCATCGCAAAGGCGTCCACCGCATGGAGTGTGGGGTTCACCGAGCGTCGAAGAGCGTGACCCGCTCGGGGGCCGGCAACTCGAGAGACGCTCGCAAGCTCGTGAGCAGCTCCGCGATCTCCCGATGGTGGGCTGCGTCCGCCTTCACGAAGAGACTGCCGTTCAAGGTGTTGCAACTGGCGATCTGCCGGGCCCACCGCTCGGGGTCTCCCGTGTACGTCCTCACCATGTTGGCGAGGTTCGTCGATTCCTGCGTGATGTGGCCGGGGCGCTCGGGGTCCGCATCGGTCAAGAGCAAGATGTCCTTGACCGGGTACACCGACGCTCTCACCGTGCGGTTGAGGTGCGTGGCGCGGGAGGCCAGCACGTAGATCTCGTCCACCATCTCCGCCATCGGCACGTCGGCCCAGTCCGTTCCGGGCGCGGTTGCCTTGAGACACAGGCCACGCATCACTTCTTCAATGGTCAGCAGGTCGCCGCGATAGGTGATGGGCGTCTGCTGCGAGATGCCTGCGCGCTTGAGCTCTGGCCAAGCGATGTAGATATTCAAACCACTGCGCTCGCGCAGGTCTTTGATCGCGTCGGATAACGCGACGCCTTGATACTCGACATCGAAGCGTTGCTGCGTCTTGATCTGAAGCTGCTTGAGATCTGCAAGCCGTTCGAGCCACGGCACGATCCGCTCATCTGCAAGGGCCGAGGTCGCCAATCCAAAGGCACACAGCATCATCCAGAGGTGCTTCATCGTTGCGCTCCAGTTCATAGGTTCGAGTTTGCCCGGGCGATAACACGACTCTACTTACGCTGGCCCCTCATCACCGGGCCGCTTGTTCGACGCACCACTCGAAGAGGGCTCGCCACTCTCGGTGTTGTTCGCTCAGGAGCGCGGGGTGGGGCTTGCCGCCGCGTTCGTAGGCCTTGTGGACACGATCGACGAAGTGGAACGGGTCGTAGGCGGCGACATCGGTGCCCGAGCCCGCGCCCCCGCCAGTGAGGTCGATGTGAGACATCGCGGGGTGTCGGCCGACCTTTTGGTACCAGTACTTGGCGTTGGGGAAGTCGCCTTCACGGCGGTGCATGATCGCGTGCCAGAACGAGCCGGTCGGGCTGTGCAGGGCCTGGCTGGCGGCGTGCGAACGGTCGAGGTCATCGACGTACAACCACAGGCCCGCGAGCAGCTCGGGGCGCTGCGACACGAGCGGGTGCGACGCCGCCTGCTCGGCCAGCTCGGCGGGCTTGCCGCCCAAGGGCTTGTCCACCACCAGCGTCCGCATCGACTGGTCCAGCGGCAACGCCGAAAACAACGGGGTCAGGATCGGACGCAGGTCGGTGGTCAGTGTCATCGGCATGGAGAGAATCGCGGGGGGGATAGGCGGGCCGACGCAGTCTACGAAAACAACCCGCCGTGCCTTAGACACTGTATCGGCCTGCGCCGTGCATCCGCGTGTGTGAACCGCTATCTTCCGGACCGAACCGACCAGACTTTCACCCCCCTTCCCATTGCGAGAACCCGACATGGCCGAGCAGAAAGCAACCAACATCCACTGGCACGACGGTGCCGTCACCCGCGAAGAACGCAACGCCAACATGAGCCAGAAGGGTGCCACTGTGTGGTTCACCGGTCTGTCGGCGTCGGGCAAGTCGACGATCGCCGTCGCCCTCGAGCAGGTCCTGCTCCAGCGCGGCAAGCACGCGTACCGGCTCGATGGTGACAACATCCGCTTCGGCCTGAACAAGAACCTGGGCTTCTCCGCCGCCGACCGCGCCGAGAACATCCGCCGCATCGGCGAGGTCACCAAGCTCTTCGCCGACGCCGGCGTCATCTGCCTGTGCAGCTTCATCAGCCCCTACACCGCCGACCGCGACGCGGCCCGCAAGCTGCACGACGACGCCAAGTTCCCCTTCCTCGAGGTCTACGTGGACGTGCCCCTCGAAGTCGCCGAGAAGCGCGACCCCAAGGGCCTCTACAAGAAGGCCCGCGCCGGCGAGCTCAAGGGCTT
>DAIOEG010000254.1:0-4256 GCA_036746415.1 Phycisphaera sp.
CAGTGTAACGTGCGTTGCTTGACTGTCAAAGGGGTGTGAGCGGGCAAGGGTCCGGGGAACGGGGATCAGGCATCGGGGGAAACCGCGTGGGAAAGAGCATGGCGTACGGTAGAACGGGGAGTGGGTGTTGGGGAGTGCTCAGCGACGATACGACAACCGCCACGCTTTTGCGCGGCGGTTGGTGGATGGTTGTTTTTGATCCCTGATCCCTGATCCCTGATCCCTGATCCTGCAGTCGTTGCGCGACGAGTCGCGGCGCTACGTATGGGGTTGGGTTTACGACGGTTTAGCGGTAGTTGCTGATGGTGTCGTCGGGGCTACCCATGCCGTCGTCTTCGTGGTCTTTGTGCTTTTTGGTAGCGACGGCGGCGACGGGGGACCACGTCTCGGGCTTGTCCAGTGTGGATAGTTCGAGCTTGGGCATGTGCTCATCATTCAGGACGCGCTGGGACCGGGCCTTCATCATGCGGATCGGGAAGAACAGCAGGAGCGCGAGTCCAACCAGCGAGCCAAACACGATGCTGGCGTATTGCAGGCGTTGGTCCTTGACGGGTTTGGACTCGGGTGCGGCGGACTGGAGCACGGTGGCGGTATTCAGCCGGCCGGCCTTGTTGTCTTCGAGCAGGTGCCAGCGCTGCAGCCCGTTCGAGAACGCGTCGAGCACGAGGCCCAGACGGTCGGCGTCCTGGCCGGCGTAGCTGATGACGACACGGCTGGGGTCGCCCTCGACCGACAGCGTGGTGCGGAAGTGGTCCGCCAGTGTCGCGGGGGTGGAGGCGATCCGGATGCCACGCTGCTCGAGCTGCTTGAGCACCTCCTCCATCACGGGCGTGTCCAGCAGCGTCCGGCGGTAACCCGTGGTCCATGCGCCTGCGGGTAGGTCGGCCCCGCTTGCGGTGGGGGTCACCTGCATCGCCATCGTCGCGCGGTATTCGGGCACCGCAAGCTGGTTGCCCGCGAGGTAACTCACCACGGCCATCATGAGCACCGCCGTAAACACCACCCCGATGACCCACGCGGTCTCGTACGTCGCCCAGCGCTTGACCATCGCCGCCTCGGACTGCTGGAGGAACTGCTTGACCTCGGCGAGCTGCTTGCGATCACGGTCGATGCCCGCGAGCTTGGCGGCGTCTGAAGGCGACAGCGCAGCGGCCACGGGGATCAAGTGCGCACCGCTGCCGGTGGGCACGGGGCCGTCCTCGCCGTCCTCGTGAAACTGCCCGCGCTCACGCATCGCGCTGATGTAGGTGCGGAGCTTCTCGCGACGCTTGCGGATGACTTCATCCGCCTGCTTGAGCTGCTCTTTGCGCTGCTGGATGCGGTCGCGGTCGGCAGCGATCTGCGCGGCTTGTTCCGCAAGCTGGGCGCTTCGGCGGTCGAACGCTTCGAGGTCCGAAGCGATCTCGCCGTCACCCTCGCTGGCGATCGAGCCATCGGCCAGCTGATCGATGCGCTCACGCAGCAGCTTGATCTCGCTCACGCGCGCATCCAGATCACTGGCGAGGTCGTCTGCTTTACGGTTGCGCTCGTCGAGCTCAAGCTCAAGCGCTGCGAGCCGTTCGCCGGCGTCGCTGGTCTTGGCGACCTGTTCACGCAGGTCCGAGAGCTGATCGGTCAGTTCCGCGATCCGTATCCGGCCTTGCTCCAGCTCACGGTCACGCTGCTTCAATTGACCACGCAACGCTTCAAGCTGCTGTTCACGTTCGGTCAACTCACCTAGAAGGTGCTCGAGCTCTTCATCGCTGGCGGCGGGCGCGGGCTTGCCGGCGTTGCCAGCAACGAGACCCGCGACAGGCAAGATCATCGTCGCGTCGCTGTCGGCATCGAAATCGTCGGCCGGGGCCTTGCGCGACAGCGCCGCGTCACGCTCGCTGATCGCGAGCTTGCGCTCGTGCTCGGACTGCTGCGCCGAGGCGCGCAGCGACTCGACCTGCGACGAGAGCTTCTTCAGCTCGGCCGTGCGGTGGTCCAGCTGCTCGCGCAGCTCGTTGGCTTCCTTCTCACGCTGATCGAACCGGCCACGCACTTCCTTCAGCTGCGACTCGGCCTTCTGGATGCGGTGGCGTTCCTCATCGAGCTTCGCACGCGCTTCGGTCAACGCGCTCGACAAGTCTCCCTGCTCATCGCCCAGCGAAGACGCCTCGGACGCGCGCTGCACCAGGGCCTCACGCGCTTTGTTCAAGGACGCTTCCTGTGCGTTGAGCGAGTCGCCACGCAGTTCCTGCTCGATCTGCACGCGGTGCAGCTGCTCACGGTTCTTCTTGAGCTCGAGCTTCTCGGCCGCGAGGTGCTTCTCGGCTTCGACGACGGCTTTCTCACGCTCGGTAAAGCCTGCGATCTCAGCATCGACCTCGTGACGCAACGCCTCCAACTCGGCGGCACGCGCTGCAAGTTGTTCGTTGCGGTGGTCCAGGTCGTTCAGCTGCTTCTCAAGCTTGGCTCGCACGCCCTCGAGCTCCTGACGCTGCTCGGCGATCTGCGCGTGCTCGGCTTCGATCTGCGTGATGCGAGACTGGAACGCCTCTTGACGACTCGTCAATGCCGACTCATCCTCACGCAGCTTCGCAAAAGCGGCGTCGAGCTCGGTCTGTCGGGCCTCGACGGCCTTGCGCTCGTTGCCGAGGGTGTCGCGGTCCTTCTTCAGCACCAGCGCGCTGGCCTTGGCTTCTTCTTCGAGTTGTGATCGTCGCGCAGCCAGGTCGTCCTGCTCGCTCTTCAGCAGGTCTTCCATCTCGGCCCGCTCGGTCTCGAAGCTGGCACGCAGCTTTTCAAGCGTGGCGCGGTCCTGATCAAGGTCATGACGCGCAGCATCAAGTTCGACAAGGCGGGCTTTGACTTGGGCGCGTTCGTCGGCCAGTGTCTGCTTCTCGCCGGCGATCTGGTCCCAGGCGGTGTCGATCTGTTTTTGTCGTGTGTCCAGTGCGCCGCGCTCGTCTTCGATCGCGCGGGACTGCTCGCGGAGGCGCTCGGCCTGCTGCTCGCTCTGGGTCTGCCAGTTCTTGAGCGCTTCGAGCCGGTTCTGCAGGTCACCCAGCAGGTCGACCGCGAGGTTCGGCGGGGCGGATTGGTTTGATTTTGTCTCTGACATCGCATCGGCCCTCCGTCGGCGCAACGCCGACTTGTTCACGACATCGGTTCAGGGCCGGGGCAACGTGAGCGTCACAGACGTAAAATCGTGCATCGTCCGCAAGGTCTTCCCCTGTAAGCCCCCCCGATGGAACAACTGTTTGACCGACCGTGACCCGTTATCGCACCTTGCCGGCGGTGTCTTGCAAGTCCATGGCCTGTCGGTGCGCTATCCGCACGCCGGTGAGGTCGTGCGCGACGTGAGTGGCACGCTGTCGGCAGGCACGCTGACGGCGTGGGTCGGGCCCAACGCGGCGGGCAAGTCGACACTGTTGCGGGCGTGTCTGGGGCTTGTCTCACCGTCGGCGGGTCGGGTCTTGCTACGCGGTGAAGCGGTGGACAAGGCGCTGCCGGCGTGGCGCGCGAGGCGGTCGGCGTACGTGCCTCAGCACGGGGGCGTGCGGTTCGCGTTTACCGTGCGAGACGTGGTGGCGATGGGGCGACACGGCCGGGGCGATGCGCGGGCCATCGATGAAGCGATCGGCCGATGCGGGCTCTTGGGGTTGGAGGACCGAGCGTTCAGCGAGCTGTCGGGCGGGCAGCAACGGCTGGCGCTGGTGGCGCGGGCGTATGCGCAGAGCCGGGGTTTTGTAGAGCACGGCGGGGGCGTGCTGCTGGCGGACGAGCCGACGGCGGGGCTTGATCTGGATCATGCGGAGCGTGTGATGGGGTTGCTTCGCAGCGCGGCGGATGAGGGCCTTGCGGTGGGCGTCGTGCTGCACGATGTGAACCACGCGGCGCGGTTTGCCGACCGCGTGTGGGTGATGCAAGGAGGTGGGGTGGTGGCGAACGGCTCGCCAAGTGAGGTGCTGGTGCCTGCGGTGCTTGAGCCGGTGTACGGGGTGAAGCTGCTGCGGTTGGCGGGGCCACCGGCGACGTTGGTGGTGGGTTGAGGGCGCGACACGTCGCGGCGTGACGCGGGGACATCGCATGGTGTCGCCGCTAAACTGAAAGGATGTCCATGCTTGCCCAATCGTTGCCGAGCATCTTGAATAACATTGGCGACTGGATCGTGCCAGCGATCATCGTGTTGGTGATGGTGGGCGGCTGGATCCGTGGCGTGCTGGGCAGCATCAAGCAGAAGCAGCAGCAGCGTCTTCTTCGGCCTCTGCCTTCAGCGTCTCGACTGT
>DAIOEG010000255.1:0-4251 GCA_036746415.1 Phycisphaera sp.
GCGCACCACGGACGATGCGCGGCGCGATGGGCAGGCCGTAGGCCTCACCGCCAGCGAGCGTGTCCCACTGCAGGGCGGAGAGTGGCAGGACGCACCGGCCGGACCGGCCCAGGTCGATGGTGTCGAGCGCGTGGAGCGGGATGCGGACGGCGGCCTGCGCGGCGCTGGAGCGCAGGGCGGGTTTCACGGCGGCGTCGTCGCCGTCGAGCCGGACGGGCTCGCAGGTGAGCACCGAGCCATCGCGGAGCGTGACGCGGTCCATCCCCGGCGGGGCGAAGGGGCTGGCCGGCGGGTTGGCCAGCGCGACGGCCCGCACGCGGTCCCACGCCAGTTCGACCGAGGCCGACGACGATGCCGTTGCCGGGGCGTTGCCGGTGGTCTGCGTTGGGCTTTGTTTCGAAGGGTTTTCTGCAGCAGCGGGCTCGAAGACGATGCGTTGGGCCGAGACTTCGACGACAAAACCCACGAGCACATCACCGTTGCTCAGCCAGACGCGGTCCTGATCGATCGGTGCTTGCTGCGTGGAGTCGGGTCCGACGATTGGCCCGGCAATCGCTTGCTGCGCGGGTTGCTCCAGCGACTCTCGCCGGACCCACGCCAACCGTTCGAGCGACACCCGCAGCCGACCCAGCAGCGCGTGGTCAAACAGCAATACATCCGCGTCGTCGGTCGCTGCATCCGCCGGCAGCGTGCCCACGAGGCGCTGGCCGTCAACGAGTTGGACGCGGTACCTCAGGGATGCCGGGTCCGCGCTGCCGGGCTGAGCGTGTTGCGCCGCTGGGTCGTTGGGTTGCGCGAGCGTCAGCCGGACAAACCCCGACAGGTCGGTGTCCTGCATCGTGCGGTCCGCGTCGAAGTAGCGCACCCGGTCGCCGTCGAGCGACGCCAGCGTGACCGCCTGTGGCCGCAGCTCGACATCCAGCAGCGTCGCCGGCGTGAGCGCACGCGCAGCGGGCAACGCCGTCGCCCCCCAAAGCACACCGATCAAGACCGACACCACAGCCCCGCCCCGACGCCTGCCGTCATTGCACTGCGTCCATCGCATCAAAACATCGCTCCCAATTCCTTTGATCGGCTCAACGCCCCGCCCGACTTGCAGCACCTTTAAAGCATACGCCCGCTGACATCACAGGATCGCCCAAACGCCATATGAAAAGACGCGGCGGAGCCAGGGCGCTACGTCGTCGACCGATTTTGCTCTGATCCCCGATCCCTGACCCCTACGCCCCGCCGACCTCGCGCATGAGGGCCAATTTCCGCGTCTCGGCCCGGAAGCCCGCGCCGCGGTACATCGCCACCGCCGGCGTGTTCTGCTCGTCCACCGCCAGGTACAGCGACGACACCCGCCGACGCTCCGACCAGCGGATCGCCTGACGCACGAGCTGGCCCCCGATCCCCCGGCCACGGTAGGGCTTGCTCACCCCCAGATACACCAGCTCCATCGCGTCCCTCGCCGGCAGCGCGTTGCACAGCAAGACGCCCGCCGGCTCGCCATCGCTCAGCAGCACGCCCCAGTACTCCGGCAAGAACAGCCCCGTCGAACGATGGCCCTCCATCACGTCACCGATCGCCCGCTTGCCCACCAACGCCGGGCAGTCGCGCGTGTCCTCGTAACTCGCCAGCACCGCGCGTTCGAACAGGCCGTGGTTCTCGTCGCTGTAACGCCGCAGCTCAACTGGTCGGCCTTCAATCACGAACCCGCCCACGCTTGAAACGATCGCGCTGGCCGACCCCGCGCTACCGCCAGTCACCTCGCTCTCAGGGGCCGGGGATCGCCCCTCGACCGACCGCCGCATGTACACGAGTTTCGCAAGCAACTGGAACCCCACCGACTCCATGAGCTTGAGCTCCAGCGTCTGTTCGGGGTCGAGCAGCGCCTGTGCAAATCGCACGCCCTCGCGGGTCACCGATTGCACCGCCAACTCGACCAGCTCCTGCATCGTCTCGACCCGCCGCCGACCGCCCACGGCAGAGACGAACACCATCGCGCCACGCCCCGGCGCTGGCAGCGCGATCGCTGCGGAGGTGAGCACGCCCTTGTCGTACAGGCCGAAGAGGTGCGTGACGGGGTACCCCTGCTCACGGACGTAGTCGAGAAACACATCGACGGCCGACGCCTCCGCGTTCAGCCGGCCGGTGAGGATCAGCGACAGCGCCAGCCGTCGCCCCGGCTCTGCCACCCGCTCCACCCCGCTGAATCCGTCCCGCGTCGCACCAAACATCCCCGCGAGTGTCCAGCTTCCGCCTCCGGATGTCCAGTCCCCCCCCGCACGCCGACGCTGAGCGAGTCCGCGAGCGAAGCGTCTGGCTCCTCCGCCCCCCGTTCACTTCCATTGCCCCTCACCCCCACGCCCCGTACAATCGATTGCTCACAAGGAGCCCGCATGCAACCGACCCATCCCCGACGCCTCGCCGCCGTGCTCGCACTGGCCCTCGCCGCCTGCCCCTGCGTCGCGCAGCCGGCCGCCAACGCCGACGGCAGCTTCCCCAAGCCCGCCCTCGCGTCCCCCCAATGGACCCTCGACCTCGAAGTCGCCACACCCCGGCCCGTCGCGATCCAGACCGCTGCGGGCACCCAGTGGTACTGGTACCTCTCCTACAAAATCGTCAACAACACCGGTGAAGACCGCCTGTTCCTCCCCGAAATCACCGTGGTCACCGACGCCGGCCACATCATCGACGCCAACGTCAACGTCCCGCCCGCCGTCTTCGAAACCATCAAGTCCACCCTCCGAAACCCACTCCTCGAATCGCCCGACACCATCGTCGGCAACCTCAAACAATCCGTTGACTTCGCCAAAGAATCCGTCGCCATCTGGCCGGCGTTCAAAGGCGATGTCGACCGCTTCACCGTCTTCTTCACCGGCATCTCGGGCGAAACCGCGCCGCTCCTCTCGCCGTCCACCGGCCAGCCGCTCACCGAGGCCGTCCTCGACCCCTACACCGGCAAGCCCGCCCTCAACGACGACGGCTCCCCGCAAACCCGGCTCCTCCTCGCACGACGCACCACCCAACTCGACTACGCCACCCCAGGCACCACGGACAACCCGCAAAACACTCCCGTCCTCCTCCAGGACCGCAAAGACGTCATGCGGTAACGCCACGCTTCGCACACACCAACAAAAGAAGCCCATGTTCATCGAACATGGGCTTTCTTCATTTCAATCTTGACCATTCACCCCCCCGCACCACTCTCGCGTTACCGCTGAACGACCACATCACTCGACGCGGGCAACATCGCCGACTCGCTCTCAAGCAACGCCTTCAAATCATTCAAGACCTTGTTGGGGCCGACGTACTTGCCATCCACGTACGAGCCCGACCGCACCGAGCCGTCCGCGTTCAAGAGCACGAGGTTCGGGATGCCCTTGCCCGCGTACTTGTCTTCGATGCCTGACCGCTTGATCTGCTTGAACGGCACTGCGGGGAACGCCATGTTGTACCCCGACATGTACTTGTACATGTCAGCTTCCGAGTTGTCGCTGCTGACAAAGATCACCATCACGCGCTGGCTCTCCTTCTGCTGGTTGAAAAACTCGACCAGCTTGGGCGTGAACGCACGGCAGGGCGGGCACCATTCGGCCGAGAAATACAACAACACGTGCGGCACCCCCGCCAGCGAACTGCTCTTCATCGGCTGCTTGTCCGCCGACATCAGCGTCGGCCCCAGCATGCGGATCAGGTCCGCGTGCCCCTTGCCTGAAACTGCCCCGCCCGCGACGCCCGACTCGTCCGCCAAGGCCACCGTTGCCAGCGATGCTTCCAGTTCTTTCTTCAGAAGCTCCACCGTGGCCGCGTCTCCGCCGGCCTCGTAGTCGCTGATCACCTGCTGATAGCTCTTGGTGAGCTGCTCGTTGGCCTCCTGAACAGCCGACTGGTATCGCTCTGTCGCGCGGGTCACCAATGTCGTATGTGCCTTACGCGCACGCTCCAGGCGCGTCACGTCGCTGGCCTTGACCTGCGCGTACGTCAGGCCGCCGCCCACGAGGATGAAAACACCAGCCGCCAGCAACACGATGCGTTTGCGTTCAGACATACAAGCTCCCGGTGAGAGGGTGGAGGTTTCCGCCGAATCCACTCGCATGATACCACCACTCACCCAGCCCCCTCATCCGTTCAACCGTCCGCCCCGCCCCGTTCTGTCACGCGCAGCCCCGCAACCGGCCGATAACCATCACCGTCGATGATCGCACCCACGCCCACCACGCTCGAACGAAACCTCGCCGCCATCGCCCGCGCCCAGCCCGCACT
>DAIOEG010000256.1:0-4249 GCA_036746415.1 Phycisphaera sp.
AGAGACATGGCCGGGTTGAGTTTGGCGTGCTTATTGGGGCCGCCGCCCTGGTTTTCGATGAAGTACTGGGGCTTGTTGATCTTCCCGATGTCGTGATACATCGCGCCGACACGCGCGAGCAAACCGTCGGCAGCGATGGCGTCGGCGGCGGCTTCGGACATGTCAGCGATGCGCAGCGAGTGTTGATACGTGCCCGGCGCTTCCTGCGCAAGACGTTGCAGCAGCGGGTGCGACGCGTCGTTGAGTTCTTTCAGCGTCATCGCTGTTGTCACGTGGAACGCGGACTCGATGTATGGCAGGGCCGCCTGCACCAGCACGCCCACGGCACTGCCCGCCGCCAGCGCGCCCAGGAGCTGGCCGCCGAGGCGTTGCCACTCTTGCACGTTCTGTGCGGGGTAGGCGATCAGTTGCAGCGCAGCGGTGCCGACGGCCATCACCAGGCCCGCGGTGATGCCGACGCGGACGAGCTTGCTCCGTGAGCGCACTTCCTGCAGCTGCGTCGCGGCGGCGAGCACGCCCGCCACGGTCACGAGCCCGACCTCGACGGGCAGGTCCAGCGTGAGCACGACGAGCGCCGCGTGGCCCGAGCCCAGAGCGACGGCAAACGAGCGGTCGTAGACGATCGCCAAGACAAACGCGACGAGCAGCGTCGGGAACGCGACCGCGCCGAAGGTCAGGTTGGGGGCCATGCCCTCGAAGATGACGGCCAGCGCCTGGCACAGCAGCATGAGCGCCGTCACCGCAAGGCCACGCATGGGGTTTCGCGGGATGCGTGGCGTGGTTTGAAAGATGAACAGCCAAACGCCCGTGGCGAGCAGGCCGATGGCGGTGAGCAGGCCCAGCCGGCTGCTGACAAGCGCGACCGTGGGCCGGTGTTTCTTGTACGCGGCGAACTCGTTTTCAAGCAGCGCGACGTGACGCTCTTCGAGGCGCGTGCCCGCAGCCACGAGCACCGTGCCCTCGCGGAACGTGTTGATGACCGGGGCGGCGGCGGCGTACGCGGCGTCGCGGCGTTGCAGCGTCATCGCGTCGTCACGCGTGTAACTTGGCTGGTCGAGCGCGAGCACCAGCACCCGATGCAATGTCTCGTGCAGCTCGCGCGGCACGAGCCGGAACACCATGCGATCAACGCGCTCGGCGATCTCTGTGCGGTTCTCAACGTTGAGCAACTGAAGAAAACCGACCTGCTTTTCAAGCGGGCGATCGTCACGCGCCAGTGGGCGCAGCAGCGCCAGGTTGGCCCGGCCGGCGTCGTATTCCTGCCGGTACTGCTCGACGCTCAGGAGCGGCATCTCTTCAAAGAGGGTCGCCAGCAGCGCTTCGCTGAGTGCGTCCCATTGCTCGGGAGAGGCGTTCTGCGGCGTGTCGATGAGGCCGTTGCCGAGCTTGTATTCGACGAGCTTCTGGTGGGCCTGCAGCGACAGGGAGTACTCGTTGCGCACGCCTTGAGCGATCTCTGCAAACTGCTGGTCCGCCAGCGAGAGCAGGCCCGTGAGCTTGTCGCGCAGGCGTTCGAGCAGCACGGGGTTGAAGCGATACACCGCTGGCTCGCTGCGGCGGGCGAGCTCTTTGCGGACGATGGGTTCGTCCGCATCGACCGCGTCGAAGCTGACGCGGCTGATGACGGGGTCTTCGACGACCTCGCCGACGTGGTACCGCAGCGTCGATCGTGCCGACAGCGCGATGAGCGTCGCCAGCACCGTGAGAACGCTGATGAACACGGTGGCCCAGCCCATCTCGCGCGAGCGGATGGCGTCCAGCCACGCGGGCCCCGACCGCTGCATGTTGCGACGGACTTCCTCGCGTCGCTTCACGTTTTTAGATCGCTGCACGGGCATCAGTGTTTACGGCATATCGGCGTTCCGTCGCCTCGGCTTATACGCCTCGACGACGCGCTGCACGAGAGGGTGTCGCACGATGTCGCTGCCGTCCAGCGTCGTGGTTGCCACGCCCTTGACCCGCGACAGCCGGCGCACCGCGTCGATCAGCCCCGAGTCGGCCGGCTTCTCGAGGTCGATCTGGCTGGCGTCGCCGGTGACGATCATCTTGCTGCCGTGGCCCAGCCGGGTGAGGAACATCAGCATCTGCGACCGCGTCGTGTTCTGCGCTTCGTCGAGGATCACCACCGCATCATTCAACGTCCGGCCACGCATGAACGCGAGCGGGATGATCTCGATGACATCGACCGCGATGAACCGCTGGATCTGCTCGTACTCCATCATGTCGTGCAGCGCATCCAGCAACGGCCGGAGGTACGGGTTGACCTTCTCCTGCATCGAGCCGGGGAGGAAGCCCAGCTTCTCGCCCGCCTCGACCGCCGGCCGGACGAGCACGAGCTTGCGGCACTCGCCACGCTTGAGCAGCGCCACCGCCGCCGCCACCGCGAGGTACGTCTTGCCCGTGCCGGCGGGCCCGGTGCAGAACGTCAGGTCGTGCTCGAGCATCGCCGCGAGGTAGCGGCGCTGGCCATCGGTCGCGGCGCGGATCCGCTTGCCCGGCAGGTACACGTCCAGCCCGTGCATCGACGCCTGATGCGAGACCTGCTGACGCGCGAGCGCCTGCACGTTCGCACCCGCCTCGGTCATCGGCAGCGACGCATCACGCGACGCGATGCTCGACAGCTCGTCCAGCAGCTCCTGGCGTGACAACGGCCGGCCCTGCTCCGCCGCCTCGGTCAGACGCTCCAGCACCGCCGACGCCTGCGACACCACCCGCGTCTCACCCGACAGCTTGATCGAGCGGTTACGCGCGATGACTGTCACGCCCAGCGCTTCACGCAGGAGCTTCAAGTTCCGCTCGCCGGGCCCCGTGACGCCGATCCGAACAGGCCCGTCCGACAATTCAATCGTAAGTTCCACAGCGACATCCTAGGGGCGGAACCTCTGACCAGTGATGTCGCCAACACGCGACCCATGCCAACGCCGACCGGGGAAACTCCACCACCGCGCGCATCGAGCCGATGAAACGTGTTGTACGATTCCAATCGGCCAGACCGCGCCGGCCAAACGGCCCACACACAGGACGCGTGCATATGACCGCCACCACCACGCCACTGACCAACCACGACCCGCAAGCAACCCCCGCCGTCACAGGCACCGCCGCCACCCGCGAGTTCTACGACCGCGAGGGATGGGCCGTCCGCGACGACGGGCGCACCGTGGACATGCACCTCTTCGGTGCACACGCCAACGGCCCGATCCGCCAACGCCTCGACGTGCTCCACCGGCAGCGCGCCTGGGCCGCGCTCAGCGCCGTCGGCTCGCCGATGGACCTGCTCGAAGTCGGCTGCGGCGGGAACCCGGCCGTCGAGTTCTTCCCGCTGCTCAAGTCCTATACCGCGACCGACTTCTCCCAGCGCGGCATCGAGGTCTCGCAGCAACTGCTCGACCGACACCCGGTCAAAGTCGAAAACAAACTCGTGCAGGCCGACGCGTGCGCCCTGCCGTTTCAGGACGCCTCGTTTGATGCCGTCTTCTCGGCCCACATGATCTACCACATCGACAACGCCACGGCACAGGCGCAGGCGCTGCGCGAGTTCGTCCGCGTGCTCCGGCCCGGCGGCGTGTTCGTCCTGCTCACCACCAACCCAAGGCCGATCCTCTGGCCCGCACGCATGGCGATGCGCATCGCCGCCGACACCCCCGTCGCCCGCACCCTGCTGCGCAAACTCAAATCCGATTCCCCCCTGCCCTACGCCCCTCAAACGCTCGGCTGGTACCGTCATCTGCTCGCGCCGTTGTTGAAGGACCTGGACATCGTCGGCCGAGGCATGCCCTCGACCCACTTCCTCCAACACACCAGCGAGACCGCCGGCTGGGGCAGGCACGCGTGGAACCTCATCGACCGCATCGACCACAACCACCCCCACCTCGCCGCGATCCTGGGCAACTACGTCCTGCTGACCGGACGAAAACGCTGAGGGGCTGGTCACAAAAAACATACGCATGGATTGCAAACAACTTGGCTGCACGCCCCGCTCGCTCACTCTCGGCTCGTGGTCGTGCATCCCATCTGGTTCACCGCGCAAGCATCCCCGTTTGTCTTGCGTAGTTGAAGACGCCGCCGGCTTCGACGATGGGGAGGACGTCGCCCAGGGGGTTGAGGTGGTAGGTCTTTTGGGTCCGGTGGTTGGTGAGGGTGCCGGCGACGGTGTCGATGGTGACTTCATCGCCGGTGTGGACGGCTCCGTCGCAGAGGCGGGTCTGGGTCTCGAAGGGGAGCAGGTACCCGCCGTTGACGCAGTTGCGGA